>NZ_JBJLSG010000138.1:0-13554 GCF_050871925.1 Kineococcus gurbantunggutensis | reverse complement strand
CCCAATTCCACCCCCCCCCCCCCGCGGGTGTCCCCCCGAGAGGGGTTTCACCCCCCGGCCCCCCCCCCCCCCGCCCCCCCGCGCCGACGGCCCCGCCCCCGGGTGGGGGGACGGGGCCGTCGCGGTGGTGCCGCGGGGCTCAGAAGGCGGCGGGGTCGGTGCCGGCGCGCACGCCGGTGCCGGTGCGCTGCGTCTGCGCGGCCCGGGCCGCCTCGGCCTGCTGCTGCGCCTGGTGCTCGGCCACCGCCTGCGCGTACTGCTGCTTGACGGTGTCCATGTCCAGGCCGCGGACCTGCTCGATGAGCTGCTCCAGGGCGGGCTCGGGCAGGGCGCCGGGCTGGCCGAACACGGGGATGCCGTCGCGGTACGCGATCAGCGTGGGGATCGAGGTGATGCCGTAGCGGGCGGCCAGCTGCTGCTGGTCCTCGGTGTCCACCTTCGTGAAGGTGATGTCCTGGTGCTTCTCCGAAGCCTTCTCGAACACCGGGCCGAACTGGCGGCACGGCCCGCACCACTCCGCCCAGAAGTCGATCAGCACGATGCCGTCCTTGACGGTCTCGTCGTGCGTCTCCAGGGTCAGCGCCTGAGTGCTCATGCCTCACCCAACCACGGCGGCGCGCGCAGGCTTCCCGCTGGGCTCAGCGGCTCAGCGGCTCAGCGGCTCAGCGGCTCAGCGCGGCCGGCGGCCCGTCAGCGCCATGAGCCGCTCCTGAGCCGTCGCGCCGTCCGGCGCCGGCAGCTCCGGCCCCAGCACGCCCCAGGCGCGCCACTGCTCGGCGTTGAGGCGCATGTACGCCAGCAGCGGCTCCACCAGCTCCGGCACGAGGCGGTCGTCGGCGCCGATCAGGCGGGCGATCTCCACGGCGCGCAGGGCGCGGAAGGAGATCGCCTGCCACAGGTAGTCGCGGGCGCTGAAGTCGCCGAAGGAGCAGTGCACGGTGCGCTCCAGGTCCTCCAGGGCGCGGGCTGCGGCCACCGCCTCCTCCACGATCCGCTCGAAGGCGCCCACCGGGTCCGCGCCGAGCAGGTCGCCGCGGTGGGCGTCCTCGCCGACCTCGGCCATCGTGCGCCCGGCGAGCATCGCGGGCACCCAGGCGTCGTCGTAGGCGTGGTAGCCGACGATCTCGCGCAGCGCGTACGCGCGGCCGGGGTCGCTGGTGGTGACCTCGGCGCGCACGTCCAGGTCCCACTGGTCCTCGCGCACCCGCCGCACGACGGCCAGCAGCGCGTCCTCGGCCAGGACGAAGACGTCGCGCTCGTCGGCGCCGGTCGCGGCGCCGGGGGCGGTGGGGGCGGTCTCGGTGGGGGTGGTGGCGGTGCCGGTGTCGGTCACGGGGTCCTCCTGGTGCTCTCGCGGGGTCCGGGGTGCGTCGATCGCCCCGCCGCGGCGTCGCCGCGGGCGGGTACGTCCCCGACGCTAGGGCGCTTACCCGTCAGCCCCTGTCGGGTTCACGGAGGGGTTTCGCGCGGGTCCGCCCGGCGCCGCCCGCGGCGTCCCGGGTTGCCGACCCGTCCACCCGGTGTTCAACTCGTGGTGGAGCAGACGCCCCGGCCCGCGGTGCAGACACGCGCCGCACCGGGTGGGGCACCCGTGGTGCACGACCGCAGCAGCGCCCAGCGAGCGCGCCGCCGTGCCCCGGACGGCTCCGCCCCACCACCCGTGGACGGCACCACCCCGCGCGAGGGCACCGCCCCGCCCGGTGGGTCGCCTCCACCACCGGTCGAACGCACCGCGCCCTCCCGGCGCGGCCACCGCACGCACACCCCCAGGAGACCCCGTGGCCACCACCGGCTCGCACGACCTCGACCGCTCCCGCACCGCCCGCGACACCCGCCGCGCCGACGCCAAGGGCCTCGGCGTCGCCGCCCTCGGCGCCGTCGTCCTCAACGTCGCCCCGTTCATGGACTGGGTGCAGTTCGAGGGCACCGAGCAGGCGCGCGTCGGCTACGAGACCGACTCGCTGGTGCCCTTCACGGCCTACCTCGGCCTGGGGTTCCTGCTGGCCCTGGCCTACGCCCGCAAGCGCGCCCACCGCGGGCAGCACCGCGGGCTGACCCTGGCGTCCATGGCGGTGGCCCTGGCCGCGACCGTGCAGTTCATCGCCTTCGCCCTGCACCCCATGGGCGGCCTGGAGCGCGGTGACGGGCTCACCCCCGAGATCGGCGTCTACGTCGCCATCGTCGGTGCGGCGCTGTGGGCCCTGGGTTCCGGCATGCTCGCCAAGGAGGTCGAGGGCGACGACGACACCGCCGTCGACCTGCGCCCCGCCTCGGCCCGCACCGCCGGCTGACCCCTCGCCCCCAGAACGCCCCTCACCGCTGGCGGTGGGGGGCGTTCGGCGTGCGGGCGGAGCGGTCCCCGGCGCCCCGCCCGGTCGCGGTCGTTACCGCGAGTTCACAGGGGAGGGCTTCCGCGTGACTGCCGGTAGCGGGAGGCTGTGCGCACGACCGTCGTTCGAGCAGTGGAGGACGTTCCCGTGCACAGCACCCTGTCGCGGCG
The DNA here is from genome assembly GCF_050871925.1 of Kineococcus gurbantunggutensis. Taxonomy (NCBI): domain Bacteria; kingdom Bacillati; phylum Actinomycetota; class Actinomycetes; order Kineosporiales; family Kineosporiaceae; genus Kineococcus; species Kineococcus gurbantunggutensis. The sequence continues at coordinate 11,054 of NZ_JBJLSG010000138.1, read as the reverse complement.
CCTGACCGCGGAGTTCCTCGGCACCTTCTGGCTCGTGCTCACCGGCTGCGGCAGCGCCGTCCTGGCCGCCGCCTTCCCCGACGTCGGCATCGGCCTGCTCGGCGTCAGCCTCGCCTTCGGCCTGTCGGTCCTCACGGCCGCGTACGCCTTCGGCCACCTGTCCGGCGGGCACTTCAACCCCGCCGTCACCCTCGGGCTGTTCCTGGCCCGGCGCACCCCGGCCGGCGACGTCCTGCCGTACGTGCTCACCCAGGTCGTCGCGGCCGTGGCCGCCGCGGCGGTGCTGTTCGCGATCGCCTCGGGCGGACCGGGGTTCGACGTCGCGGACGGCTTCGCGGCCAACGGCTACGGCGAGGGCTCACCGGGCGGGTACTCGCTCGCGGCGGCGCTGGTCGCCGAGGTCGTCCTGACCGCGTTCTTCCTGCTGGTGATCCTCGGCGCCACCGACCGGCGCGCCCCGCAGGGCTTCGGGCCGCTGGCCATCGGGCTGGTCCTGACCCTGATCCACCTGGTGAGCATCCCGGTGACGAACACCTCGGTGAACCCCGCGCGCTCCACCGGGCCGGCGCTGTTCGCCGGCGGGCTGGCGCTGGAGCAGCTCTGGCTGTTCTGGCTGGCCCCGCTCGCCGGCGCCGCGGTCGCCGGCCTGGCCTACCGGTTCCTCACCGGCGACGACGGCACCACCGCGGCCGCCCGCGAGGGGCAGGACGTCGACGCCGCCGCCAGCGACGCCCACGACGCCACCGTGGACCTAACCACCCCCGTCGACGGCGAGGTCAAGCACCGCCCCGTCCGGTAGGGGGTGCCCCGGCGGGCGGCCCTCCGGCGGGGGGCCCTCCGGCGGGGGTTCGCGCGGCGGGCCGGCGTGCTGCGCGGCGGCCAGCCGCGCCCGCTGCGCGATCTCCGCGCGCAGGTCCGCCGGCGCCAGCACCTCCACGTCCGGCGCGAACCCCAGCAGCGTGGAGACCGCCCACGAGCGGGCGTCGAAGGCCACCACCAGCTCCACCCGCCCCGCCGCGTCGGCGGGCAGCCCGTCGGCCACCACCGGCATCCCCGCCTGCGCCGACGCCGACGCCACCCGCCGCAGCCCCGGCAGCGCCCGCGGGTGGGGGGGGCCCCGCCCCCGCAGCAGCTCCCGGCCGGCCTGCACGCACGCCAGGTGCGCGCGCCAGGCGCTCTGCAGGTCGAAACCCGCCGGGCGCCGCGCCGGTTCCGCCAGGACCTCCACCGCGTCCAGGCGCGAGACCCGGTACGTGCGCAGCTCGCCCTCGCGCGCGGCCAGCAGGTACCACTCGCCCTTGAGGACCAGGCCCAGCGGGTCCAGGACCCGCTCGGTGCGCTCGCCGGTGCGGCGGTGGTGGCGCACCCGCACGCGCCGGTCGTCCCACACCGCGCGCGCCAGCGCCACCAGCGCCGGCGCCGGTTCCGCCGTGCCGAACCAGCGGTCGGTGTCCAGGTGGAAGCGCGAGGACACCCGCTGCGCGCGCTCGCGGCCCTCCGGCGTCGTGCCCGCCAGCAGCTTCAGCTGCGCCCCGCCGACGACCTCGGCGAACCCCAGGTCCGCGGCCACCCCCGTCAGGCCCAGGAACGTCACCGCCTCGGCCTCCGCGGCCGACAGCCCGCTGGTGCGGTGCCGGTGGCCGTCGGCGATCCGGTACCCGCCGGCGGGCCCGCGCACCGCCACCACCGGGATGCCCGCGGCCACCAGCTCGGCCACGTCGCGCTGCACCGTGCGCTCGGAGACCCCCAGGCGCCGGGCCAGCTCGCGGGCGGTGACCATCGGGCGCGTCTGCAGCAGCATCGCCATGGTCAGCAGCCGGGCCGCGCGCACGGCCCCAGCATGGCCTCACCCGGTGCGCAGGCGGTACCCCATCCCGCGCACCGTCTCGAAGCGCTCGGCGCCCAGCTTCCTGCGCAGGTAGCGCACGTACACGTCCACGACGTTGGAGCCGGGGTCGAAGTCGTACCCCCACACCGAGCTGAGCAGCTGCTCGCGCGAGAGCACCTGCCCGGGGTGGCGCAGGAACGCCTCGGCCAGGGAGAACTCCCGGCTGGACAGGCCCACCGAGCGGCCCTCCACGGCCGCGGTGCGGGTCAGCAGGTCCAGCTGCAGACCCGCCGCCGCCAGCACCGTCACCTCCCCGCCGCGGTCCTCGCCGGTGCGCAGCCGCAGCCGCACCCGCGCCAGCAGCTCCTCGAACCGGAACGGCTTGGTGACGTAGTCGTCCGCGCCGCCCTCCAGCCCGGCCACGGTGTCGGCGACGTCGTCGCGGGCGGTGAGCATGATGACCGGCAGGGAGTGCCGGGCCTGGCGCAGCCGGCGCAGCACCGAGAAGCCGTCCACCCCCGGCAGCCCCACGTCCAGCAGCAGCAGGTCGAACTCCCCGCTGCTCGCCAGGTCCAGCGCGGTGCGCCCGTCGGGGGCGATCGTCGTGGCGTACCCGCCGGCGCGCAGGCCCTTCTCCACGAAGGCCGCGATGCGCGCCTCGTCCTCGGCGATCAGGATGCTGGTCAACGGCCCTCCCGGGCGTGCTCGGTGGTGGCGTGCTCGGTGGCGGGCGGCGCGGGGGTGGCCGCGGGCCCGGCGGGCAGCGGCGCGGGCCCGGCGGGCGCCGCGCCCAGCGGCAGCGCCAGGGTGAACGTGGCGCCGGCCCCCGGCAGGCTCGCCACCTCCACGCGCCCGCCGTGCGCCTCGGCGATCGCGGTGACGATGGACAGCCCCAGCCCGGAACCCTCCACCCCGCGCCCGCCGGCGGCGCGGCCGAACCGCTCGAAGATGCGCCCGACGTCCTCCGGGGCGATGCCCGGGCCGCTGTCGCGCACCCACAGCAGCAGCTCGTCCCCGCGCACGGCGCTGCCCAGGGCGACCACGTCGCCGTCGGCGGAGAACTTCACCGCGTTGGACACGAGCTGGATGAGCGCCTGCTGCACGCGCTGGGGGTCGGCGGCGACCTCCACGTCGGCGCGCGCGTCCACCCGCCAGTCCCGCGCGCCCAGCGGCACCACCTTGTCGAACGCGTCGTCGAGCAACCGGCCCGCGTCCACCCGCTGCGGGTGCAGGAAGTCCGGCCGGCGCGCCTTGGCCAGCAGCGTCAGGTCGTCCACCAGCCGCGCCATGCGCGTCAGCTCGTCCAGCACCAGCGCGCGCGTCTCCGCCACGTCGCGCGCGTCGCGCTCGTCCATGAGCTCCAGGTGGCCCTGCACGATCGTCAGGGGCGTGCGCAGCTCGTGCCCGGCGTCGTCGAGGAAGCGGCGCTGCGCCTCGAAGGAGGCCTCCAGGCGCTGCAGCATCGCGTTGAAGCTGCGCGCGACGTCGGCCACGTCGTCGTCGCCGTGCACGGGCACCCGCCGGGACAGCTCGGTGGCGCCGACGTCGACGGCGGTGGCGTGCAGGTCGTCCAGCGGGCGCAGCAGCCGCACCACCGCCAGCCAGCCCACCGCGCCCACCACGAGCAGCGCCGCCAGGCTCAGCACCGCGAACGTGCGGGCGTTCTCCTCGGCCACGGCGAACTCCGGGTCCAGGGCGTGCCCGACGACGTACAGGCCCAGCGACGGCTCGCCCGGCGCGGCGCCGGGCAGGGACACCGGCACCGCGATGATCCGCGTCGGGCCCGCCTCGGTGCGCACCGTCTCCACCACGGCGGGGCTGTCGGCGGTGGTGCGGCGCACCAGCTCCTGCACGCGGGGGTTGTCCTGCAGCGCGAACGGCGGGGTGCGGGCGGGCACGTAGGTGTTCCCGCCCACCACGATGCCCACCGCCGACTCGTGCGCGTCGGCGACGTCGTTGCGGATGCCCGCGGCCAGCAGGGCGTCCACGGAGGTGAACCGCTGGCCGTTGAAGCCGCGCGCGGCCAGCTCGCGCAGCTCGGTGACCTCCTGGCGCATCGAGGCGTCCACGCGCGCGTCGGTGGCGTCGACCTGCACCACGTGCGAGACCGCGCCCGTCAGACCCAGGCCCAGCGCGGTGGCGCCGACGACGGCCAGCACCACCTTGGCGCGCACCGGGCGCAGCAGCAGCCGCAGCCGGCGCGGGAGCCGGCGGCGCGGCTCAGCCGTCGTCCCCGTCGTCGTCGTGCCCGTCGTCGCCACCGTCGTGCCCGTCGTCCTCGCCCTCCACGTCCCGCTCGTCCCGGCCGTCGTCCGCGTCGTCCGCGTCGTCCCCGACGACGACCGGCCCCGGCGGGGGCACCGGCACGACGCCGTTCCCGCCGGCGGGCGGGGCGGGGAGCGCCCCCGACGGTACGGGGGGCGCGGGGGGCGGTGCCGCCGGCGGTGCGGCGGGGGGCGGTGCGGCCGGTGGTGCGCCGGCGGGTGGCGCGGCGGGGCCGCCGGGCGCCGGCGGGGCCGGGTCGCCGCCGGCGGGGGACGGGGCGGGGGAGGGAGCGGGGTCGCCGGGGGAGGCGCCGGCCGGGTCGGCGGGGGCGGAGACGACCACGGCGTCACCGACCCCCGCCCCCGGCTGCTCCGCCCGGGCCATCGACAGCCCCAGGGCGGCGACGCCGGCGGCGCTGACCGCCAGCACGGCCACGACCACGGGAGTTCGCACGGGCCCGACGCTGCCGCCCGCTCGTGAGGGGCGGGTGAGGCGCGGGTGAGAGACCTCTCACGCGGCACCCGGCGCGCGGCGCCCGTCACGCGGCGCCCGGCGCGCGGGCGGTCGGCCCGTCAGCCCGCCAGCGGGGCCAGCGCCAGGTCCCCGGTGCCGCCGACCTCCACGACGGCCAGCGCCTCCACGCGGCCGGCCACCGGCAGCAGGTCCTGCAGCGCGGGCACCGCCTGCGCGGCCCGCACCCGCCGCGCCAGCGTGCAGTGCGGCACCCACCGCCCCGGTGCGGAGGTGGCGAAGGCGTTGTCCAGGCCCTGCGCGGCCAGGGCCTCGGCCGCGTCCGCGTGCCACGCGCGCAGCGCCTCGTCCTGCCGGCAGCCCGCCCACAGCACCGCGCCGCGGCCGAAGGTGCCGGCCTCGTCGAGCACCACCCCCACCGCCGGCAGCGCCGCCGCGGCGGCGGCCACGGCGGCCGTGAACGCCGCCGTGCCGGCCGGCGGGCACGCGGCCCCCAGCAGCGTCAGGTGCGCGCGGTGCCGCGGGGCGGCGGGCGCGCGCACCCCGGCCGCGCGCAGGTCCCGGCGCACCCGCGCCAGCGCCCCCTCCAGCGCGGGGTCGAAGGCGGCGCACACCACGAGGGTGCGCTCGCGCGCGCCCGGCACCGCACCGCGTCCCACGTCCCGCAGGGTAGGCGGCCGGGCGCGGCGGCGCCTGCGGCACAGTGGGGGCGTGGCGCGGTCCCGGAACACCCTCGTCCGCGTCGTCGTGACGCTCGCGGCGCTCGCCGTCGTGCTCGTCGGCGCCGACCTGGCCGCGCGCGCGTGGGCCACCGGCCGCGTCGAGCGGGAGCTGCAGTCGCGGCTGCAGCTGCCGCAGCGCCCGGACGTCACCGTCGCCGGCGGTTCCTTCCTGCTGCAGGCGCTGCGCGGCCGCTACGAGGACGTGGACGTCACCGCCGCCCGGGTGCCCGGCGGCGACGTCGTCCTGGACGACGTGCGGGTGCGCCTGCCCGCCGTGCACGCCCCGCTGCGCGCCCTGGCCGGCGGCGCCGGGACCGTCGACGTGGGCCCCGGCACGTTCACCGCCTCGGTGGCCTTCGCCGAGCTGCTGCGGCAAGTGGACACCGGCGGGCTGGACGTGCGGCTCAGCCGCGACGGCGACGACGTGCGCGCCTCGACGTCCGTGCGCCTGTTCGGCCTGGGCGTGGAGCTGGCGCTGACCGTCGAGCCGCGTCTGGAGGACGGGGCGGTGCGGCTGGTGCCGCTCTCGGCGCGCGCCGCGGGGCAGGAGGTCTCCCTGGGGCGGGCCCGGCAGCTGCTCAGCTCGGCGGGGGTGGACCTGCTGGAGGGCTGGAGCGTGGCGCTGGACGACGTGCCCGGCGAGGTCGCGGTGCGCTCGCTGCAGGTCACCGACGGCGGGGTCCTGGCGCGCGGCGACGTGCTGGCCACCTCCACCGAGCTGGGCTGAGCGCGCCGACGCCCCCCGGACGGTGCGTCCGGGGGGCGTCGGGAGGGCGTCGCGGGGCGACGCCGCGCTGCTAGAGGCCGATCTTGCCGGCCAGGCCGCCGAGACCGCCGCCGCCCTCGCCGCCACCGCCGCCGGTGAACTTCGCGATGAGCTCCGACGGCTCGATCCCGAACTTGCCGAGCAGGTCCGAGTGCTGGTCGGTGTCGACCTGGCCGGGCAGCTCGGAGTCCGCCTGCTGCGCCTTGCCGTCGTCGTTGAACTTCTCCCGGATGAGCTGGAGGATCATCTCCTTGGGGATCTGCACGGTGCTGCTCCTCCTCTGCTGGGGACGTCGCTGACGCGCCCAGCCTGCCCCGCCCGACGGCCCCGCGCACGCCGAGAACCGGGTCCCGGTGCGCCGGCGGGGCTCAGGCGGTCGCGGCCCGCACCGCGTCGTCGAGCGCGGCGCCCTGCGCGCGGGCGGGGTAGGTGGCCGGGTCGACGGCGGCCAGGCAGTTCAGGCCCTCCACGAGCGCGGCGAGGGAGCGCGCGCGCACGCCGCGCTGCGCGCGCGGCAGGTCCGGCACCGCCTCGCCGACCAGGCGCTCCAGCCGGCGCACGAGCACGCGGTGGTGCTCGCGGTGCACCGCGGCCAGCTCCTCGTCGCCGGCCGCGGCGGCCAGGAACGCCAGCCACACGCGCGCGTCCTCGCGCTTGGCCGGCGTCAGGCACGCCGCCTGGCGCAGCACCGCGCGCAGCTTCGCGGCGGGGTCCGCCTCGGCGGCCTCGGCGGCGTCGGCGCTGCGGGCGGCGCGCTCGTGCAGCAGGTGCCGGGCGTGCACGAGCAGCTCGCGCTTGCCGGCGAAGGCGTGCATCACCAGGCCCGTGCTACACCCGGCCCGCTCGGCGACCGCCCGCACCGTCAGGCCGTTCAGGCCGTGCTCGGCCAGGACCGACCAGACGGCCTGCGAGAGCAGCTCGCGCTGGGAGTCCACGTCGCGTCGCCTGGGCACGCCACCACCGTACCGGCACGCCCGTTCCCGGAACGCACGTCACCGGAACACTCGTTCCCGGAACGGCTGTTACCGTGAGCCGGGCGCCGCGAGGGCCGTCGCGGCGGAACCCCGCACGAGGAGGACCCTTGCCGCGCTGGAGCATCGCCGCCGAGGACTGGGACGCGCCGGACGGGGCCGCGCTGCGCGCCGCCCAGCGCGCCGAGCTCGACGCCCGCTACGGCTCCGACGACCACGAACCCGGCACCGCGCCCACCGCCGCCGACGTCACCGTGTTCCTCGTCGCCCGCGAGCCCGACGGCACCGCCGTCGCCTGCGGCGGCCTGCGCCCGCTGGCCCCGGGCACCGCCGAGGTCAAGCGCATGTACGTGCGCCCCGAGCGGCGCGGCAGCGGCGTGGCGATCGCCGTGCTGCGCGGGCTCGAGCGCGCCGCCGCCGACCTCGGCGTCACCCGGCTGCTGCTGGAGACCGGCACCGCCCAGCCCGAGGCAGTGAGGTTCTACGAGCGCGAGGGGTACGCGCGGATCGAGAACTTCGGCCCCTACGCCGGCGAGGCGCTCTCGGTCTGCTACGCCCGCCGGCTCGACGGCGCCCCGGGTCCGCTGCCCCGCTGAGCGGCCGGGCGGCCGACCGGCCGAGCGCCCGGTGGCCACGCACGGTGAGCGGTGCCGCCGGGCGGGTGGGAAGCGCGCCCGCGGCTGCGCCGTCCGGGTGGGCGCCGCCGGCCGCTCGCCGCGCGGCTGCGCACGCTGGACGACGGGCGCCCGCCGGGTGCCCGTCCGGACCAGGGCAAACCCGTCGCGAGGCGGGGACGCAAAGCACAGGGGCCTCACCCGCTGAGGCGGCCCGGCTGCCAGAGGAGACCACGTTGCGCCGCACCACCACCCTCGCCGCCACCCTCGGCGCGGCCGTCGCCGCCGCCGCGCTCGCCGTGCCCACCGCGGGCGCCGCCCTCGCGGCCCCGCGCGCGGCCGAGGCCCGGCCCGCCCCCACCGCCGCCCCCACCGCCGCGCCCACGGCGGCCCCGACCGCCGCGCCCACGGGCACCCCCACGGCCGCGCCCACGGGCACCTCCACGGCGACCCCCACGGCGAAGCGCACCGGCGCCCCGGCGCTCGTGCGCGGCACGCGCGCCGCCCGGCACGTCCTGGCCCTCCAGGGCACCCTGACCGCCGTGGACGGCGCCGCCCGCACCGTGACCCTGACCGTGCGCGGCGGGCGCGACAAGGCCCTGCGCGACCGGGAGGTGACGGTGGCGGTGGCCGCGAGCGCCACCGTGCGCCGCGAGGGCGCCGTCGTGGAGCTGTCCGCGCTGCGCCCCGGCGACCACGTGAGCGTCCAGGGCACCCGCTCCGCCGGCGGTGCCGCCACCGCCACCCGGGTCACCGCCGGCGCCCGCGACGGGGACGCCCCCACCGCGAGCCCCACCGCCAGCCCCACCGCGACCCCCACCGCGACCCCCACCGCGACCCCCACCGCCACCGCGAGCGCCTGAGGCGCCGCGCGCGCCCCCGCCCGCTGGCGGGGGCCGCGGGGCGCTGCCAGGCTCACCGGCGGCGGGCCGCCGGCGCCCGGGGCGGACGGGGGCAGCGGTGGACGGCACCACGCGGCGGGCGCTGGGGGCGCTGCTGGCCCTGCAGCGGCAGTCCTGGGAGCAGGGCGTGACCGGCCACGCCCTGCTCGACCTGGGCGAGGACGCCGCGGCCCGCGTCGTGGCCCGCGGGGCGGTGCTGCTGCAGGAACCCGACGGCCGCCTGGCGTCCCTGCACGACGAGGGCCTGGTCAACGGCGCCGCCGCCACCGAGGTCGTGGACCGCGTGGCGCGCGCCACCGGCGACCCCGCGCTGGCCGCCGCCCGCGACCGGCAGGTGCGCTGGCTGCTCCAGGGGTGCCCGCGCGCCGACGACGGCACCCTCTTCCACCTCGCCGGCAGCCGGCAGGTGTGGGCGGACAGCGTCTACATGGTCGTGCCGGCGCTGGCCGCCACCGGGCACGCCGAGCGGGCCGCCGCCCAGCTCGAGGGGCACCGCCGGCGCCTGTTCGACGAGCGCACCGGCCTGTACGCCGCCCGCTGGGACGAGGACGCGGGCGAGCTGTGCGACGCGCGCGCCTGGGGCACCGGCAACGGGTGGGTCGTCGCCGCGATCGCCCGCACGCTGCACCTGCTGGGCGGGGGCGCCGGGGACCTGCGCGCGCCGCTGGCCGCGCACGCCCGCGAGGTCCTGCAGGCGTGCCTGCGCCACCGCCGCGAGGACGGCGCCTTCGGCGACGTCGTGGACGACCCCGCCTCGTTCGGCGAGGCGAACCTGGCGCAGATGCTCGCCTACGCCGTGCTCACCGGCGTCGCCGACGGCTGGCTGGACCCGGGGCTGGCGGGCACCGGGCGGGACCTGCTGGCCGCGGGCCGGGCGCGGGTGGACGCCGACGGGCTGGTGACCGGGGTGTGCGGCGCGCCGCGCTTCGACCGGCAGGGCGTCTCGGCGGAGGCGCAGGCGTTCCTCCTGCTCGCCACCGCCGCCGAGCGCCGGCTCAGCCCGCCGGGGGAGCCGCCGCCAGCGGGGTGAGGGAGCGCTCGCGGCTGAGCAGGGCCACCAGCTCGGCCGGCGGCAGGGTGCGGCGCACCAGGCGGCCGTGCTCGGGCAGCAGGACCATCGGGCAGCGCAGCCCGCGCCGCGTCATCTCGTGCGCGACCGAGCGGGGCAGCGGCTCGCCGTCGCCGGCCGCCAGCAGCATCGAGCGCACCCCGGGCGGGGTGTCGGCCCACCAGCTCTCCAGCGCGCCGGTCGAGGGGGCCGGGAGCGCCGCGGCCAGGGGGTCGGCGAGGACCACGGGCTGTCTGTCGGCAGAGGGGTCCATGCCTGGACTGTGGGGCCCCGGCGCCCGGAAAGCCAATCGATCACCCGCGCCCGGGTGAGGGCGCCGCGCGCTCGCGGGGCCGCCGCGGCCGGCGGCTGGCTAGAGTCGCCGGGCGTGACCCACCACGCAGACCCCGGCCGGTACGACGCGATGCCCTACCGCCGCTGCGGCCGCAGCGGGCTCGAGCTGCCCGCGGTGTCCCTCGGCTTCTGGCACAACTTCGGCGACGACAAGCCGTTCCAGACCCAGCGCGACATCGTGCGCCGCGCGTTCGACCTCGGCATCACGCACATGGACCTGGCGAACAACTACGGCCCGCCCTACGGCAGCGCCGAGACGAACTTCGGCCGGCTCATGAAGGAGGACTTCGCCCCCTACCGGGACGAGCTGGTGATCTCCACCAAGGCCGGCTGGGACATGTGGCCCGGCCCCTACGGCGACCGCGGCTCGCGCAAGTACCTCACCGCGTCCCTGGACGCCTCGCTCCAGCGCCTGAACCTGGACTACGTCGACGTCTTCTACCACCACCGTCCCGACCCGGACACGCCGCTGGAGGAGACGATGGGGGCGCTGGACGCGATCGTGCGCTCCGGCAAGGCCCTGCACGTGGGGATCTCCTCCTACGGACCCGAGCGGACCCTGGCGGCCTCGCGGATCCTGCGCGAGCTGGGCACGCCGCTGCTGATCCACCAGCCCTCGTACTCGATGTTCAACCGCTGGATCGAGTCCGGCCTGCTGGACGTGCTGGAGGCCGAGGGCGTGGGCTGCATCCCGTTCACCGCGCTGGCCCAGGGCCTGCTGACCGACCGCTACCTGGACGGGGTGCCGCAGGGCTCGCGCGCCGCGCAGGGCAAGTCCCTGGACCCCGGCGTCCTCACCGAGGAGAACCTGCGCCGCATCCGCGGCCTGAACGAGATCGCCGCCGGGCGCGGGCAGACCCTGGCCCAGCTCGCGCTGTCCTGGGTGCTGCGCGACCGGCGCGTCACCACCACCCTCATCGGCGCCAGCAGCGTGCAGCAGGTGGAGGACAACGTCGCCGCCACCGCCAGGCTGGACTTCACCGACGAGGAGCTGCGGGCGATCGACGAGTTCGCCGTCGACTCCGGCGTCGACCTGTGGGCGCAGGCGCGCGAGGCCGGCGACGCCACCGGCTGAGCGGCCCGGCGCCCCCGCCCCCGGCCCCTCGCGGGCCG
>NZ_JBJLSG010000137.1:0-13704 GCF_050871925.1 Kineococcus gurbantunggutensis | reverse complement strand
GGTGCGCGAGCGCGGCGAAGCCGGGGTGGCGGCCCGGGGCGGCGGTGTCGTCCAGGTCGGTCGTGGCGCCGGACGCGGCGGCCGCCAGCCGCTCGTGCCCGCGCCGGCCGGCCAGCCCGAGGTGGTACAGGTGCAGCTCCCCGGCGCCGGCCTCGCGCACGTCCCGCACGTGCGCCACCAGCTCCGCCTCGCCGCGCCCGTCCAGCACCGTGACGTAGGCGCCGACGCCCGCATCGGCGCGGGCGCCGGCGCGCACCGACGACAGCGCCGCGCGGGTGCCGGCGCCGTGCGCCCACGCCTGCAGCACCAGCGCGTCCACCGCCGGGTCCGCCAGCAGCGCCGGGCTCGCGCCGGGGTTCGGCCCGGTCGCCCACGGGTCGGCCGCGGAGTGCACCGTCACCCGCAGCGGCCGCGCGGCGGCGTCGCCCACGGCCCGCAGCACCTGCGCGCGCAGCGCGTCCGCGGCGCCGTGCCGCACCGCCAGCACCGCGGCCGCGACCGGCTCGCCGAGCACGTCGGCGACCTCGCGCGCGTCGCCGGGCTCGGCGTCCTGCAGGTCGCGCACGCCGCGGCGCAGCGCCTGCACCACCGCCGCCGGCTCCTGCCCGTGCTGCGCCCACCCCTCGCGGCAGCGCCCGCAGCAGCACACCGACAGCACCCGCTCCAGCGCCGGGCCGAAGGCGCCGGCGGTCTTCTCGTGCGCGGCGTTGTGCGTGACGCCCATGGTGCCCAGCGCCTCCAGCAGGGCGCCGGTGACCGGTGCCCCGCGCACCGCCTCGGCGGCCAGCGTCGCGCAGTAGCCGCGCACCTGCGCCGCCGAGGGGCACAGCGCGTACGAGTAGCGGTCCCCGAAGCAGTTCACCACCGCCAGCTCCGGGTGCTGCGTGCCCAGGCGGGTGGAGTGCGCCAGCACCGTCCAGGCGTCCACCTCCAGCCCCGCCGCGCGCAGCCGCCCCGCCGCCTCGGCGAAGGCGTCGGCGGTGCCGTCGGGCACCGTCCCGGCCACCGGCCGCAGCGGCGCACCGGCCCACGCCTCCTCGCGCACCGGCCGGTACAGGGCCGCGTGCGGGGCCTCCACCAGCTGGTGCGCCGGGTGCCACGGCGTGGCCGCGCGGGTGGAGTGGTAGCTGGCCGCCAGCGCCACCGCGTCCAGGCCCAGCGCCAGGGCGCGCTCGACGAACGCGTCGTCGCCCAGCACGTCCCAGGGGTAGGCGTGGGCGAGCAGCCGGCCCGGCCCCGCGCCGCCCCCGCCGCCCGTGGTGCTGCTGCTCGTGCTGCCGCTCGTGCTGCCGTTCGTGGTGCTGGTCGGTGGCATCGTCGTCCCTCCCGCGCTGCCCGGCGGCACCGCCGGGCCGAACGTACACACCGCCGCGCGCCGACGGGCCCCGCACCCGCCCGGGCGCTCAAGGCGGGCGCCGCCGCTGCCGAGGCAGGGCGCATGGACCTCAGCGCCGTGCGCGACACCGCCGACCTGCTCGACCTCTTCGACGGCTGGACCCTGCCCGACGGCAGCCGCGAGGAGTTCGGGGCCCCGCTGGACCGCGAGCAGCTCGTCGCCCGGTTCGTCGCGCGCTGCGCCGAGCAGGGCCGGCGCGCCGCCACCGCGGTCTGAGGCGCGGCGGGGGAGTTCACGCGGTCGTCGCCGGGGGGTCACCCGCCCGGTGGCGGCGCGGGGGCAGGCTCCGGTGGAGAACACCCGACGCCGGAGGTCCTCGTGCCAGAACCCCGCCCCGCCACCGCCCCCGCCGGCACCACCACCGGCGCCGCCGCGGGTGCCGGCCGCTCCCTGCCGCGCCGCGGCGTGCTGCGCGCCGGCGGCGCCCTCGCGGTCGCGGGCGGCGCCGGGCTGCTGGTGCCCGCCGGCGCCCCGGCGGCGGTCCCGTTGGTGCGCCGCGGCGCCCCCGTCCTCACCCACGGCGTGCAGTCCGGCGACGTCACCGCCTCCGGCGCGGTGGTGTGGGCGCGCGCGGACCGCCCGGCGCGGCTGTTCGTGCAGGTCTCGCGCCACGGGCGCTTCGGCGCCCGCACCCGCTGGGTGCGCGGCCCCGTGGTCACCGGCGACAGCGACTTCACCGGCCGCGTCGAGCTGCGCGGGCTGCCGGCCGCGGCCGACGTCCACTACCGCGTCGTGGCCGCCGACCCCGACGCGCACCGCCCGGACGGCCACGCCGTCGAGGGTTCCCTGCGCACCGCGCCGTCCTGGCGCGCGCGCCGCCGGATCAGGTTCCTGTGGAGCGGCGACCAGGCCGGCCAGGGCTGGGGGCGCAACCCCGACCTCGGCGGGTTCCCGATCTACCGGGCGATGGCCGAGCGCGACCCCGACTTCTTCCTGCACTCCGGGGACACGATCTACGCCGACGGCCCGATCACCGGGGACGTGGAACTGCCCGACGGGCGCGTGTACCGCAACGTGGTCACCGAGGAGAAGTCGCACGTCGCGCAGACGCTCGACGACTTCCGCGGGGCGTTCAGGTACAACCTGGCCGACGAGGCGCTCAGCGCGTTCTTCGGCCGCGTCGCCCAGGTCAACCAGTGGGACGACCACGAGGTGCACAACAACTGGTTCCCGCACCAGGTGATCGACGACGACCGCTACACCGAGAAGCGCGTCGACGTGCTGCGCGCGCGGGGGGAGCGGGCCTGGCGCGAGTACGTGCCCGTCTCCGCGCGCAGGGACGGGCGCGTGTACCGCTCCTTCTCCCACGGGCCGCTGCTGGAGGTCTTCGTCCTCGACATGCGCTCGCACCGCGACCCCAACGGGAACGGGTGGGCCGGGGGCGGGGTGCGCCCGGACGGCGGGATCCTCGGCACCGAGCAGGCGCGCTGGCTCGTCGAGGCCGTCTCGCGCTCCCGGGCCACCTGGAAGGTGGTCCAGTCCGACATGCCGATCGGCCTGGTGGTGCCCGACGGGCAGACGGACCCGGCCGGGATCGAGGCGGTCGCCCAAGGCGACCCGGGCGTGCCGCTGGGGCGCGAGCAGCAGGTCGCGTGGATCCTGCGCGAGTTCCAGCGACGCGGGGTGCGCGACCACGTCTGGCTGACCGCGGACGTGCACTACACCGCCGCGCACCGCTACGACCCCGCCCGCGCGTCCTTCACGGAGTTCGACCCGTTCTGGGAGTTCGTCTCCGGCCCGCTGCACGCCGGCTCGTTCGGGCCCAGCGCCCTGGACGCGACCTTCGGCCCGCAGGTGGTGTTCCAGGCCGTGCCGCCGCGCCCGAACACCTCGCCGCTGGAGGGCTCGCAGTACTTCGGGGAGGTGGAGGTCGACCCGGACACCGAGGACCTCACCGTCACGCTGCGCGGGATCGACGGCGCCGCGCTGTGGTCGAGGACGCTGCAGCCGCAGGACCGCCGCTGACGGGCCGCGACGCGAAGAGGGCCGCGACGCGAAGAGGGCCGCGACGCGAAGAGGGCCGCGACGCGAAGAGGGCCGCGACAGCTGTGCTGTCGCGGCCCTCTCCGGTGAGTGCGCCGTCAGGGACTCGAACCCCGAACCCGCTGATTAAGAGTCAGCTGCTCTGCCAATTGAGCTAACGGCGCAACGGGATGGAACTTTAGCAGGCGTCTGCCGCAGTCGCGAAATCCGGGGCCGGGGGGACGAGCGGGGAGCGCACCCCCGGCACCGGGACGCGGGTCAGGACCGGTTCCACCACTCCTGCTCGGGCAGCCCCTCGCTGACGAGGAGCTCCTCGGAGCGCGGGCCGTCGGGCGAGACCATGTCCATGATCAGCGACAGCGGGATGTGCTCGGAGAGCATCTCCATGACGGGACGGGTGCCGGTCGAGCCGGTGCCCCCGGTCGTCGCGTCCTGGTGCTCCATGCGTCCTCCACGTGGTGACGGGCCCGGGCGGGCGGTGGGCCCCGGGCGGTGACCCCTACCTCGTCGTCCCCGCCCCGACGGCCCTTGAGCCGCGCCCGCCGGGACGACACGTCCGGAGCAGCGCCGCGCCCGGCGCGGGCGGCTCAGCGCCCCGCGCCGCCGCGCGGCGGGCCCGCCGGCGGGGTCAGCAGCCCGCGGCGCACCGCCACGGCCGCGGCGATGCGCCGGCGGCGGCGACGGTCGGCCGGCCCGGCGTGCAGCGCGGCCACGCCGGCGCGCACGGCGGCGGCGCGGGCGGCGCGCACGGCGGGCGCCTGGGCGGGAGCGGCGGTGGCGGCGGCGGCGGTGGTCGTCACGTCCGCGACGCTAGGTCGGCGCGCACCCGCGGCGCATCGCCCGCCGGCACCACCGCGGCCTCCTCCCGGGGGATGACGTCCCCGCGCCGCGGGTCGGTCCCGGGCGGGCGGGCGCTCGTCTGGACGGCCGCTGTGCGCGGGAGCACAGTGGTGCGGTGCGCAGCGGCGGTCGGTGGGGGGTGCGCCTCGTCATGCCGCAGGCGCTGCTGCTGGCCCTGCACCTGCGCGACGCCGCCGGCCTGCGCCCGCCCGTCTCCGCGGAGGTGCCCGACCTGCCCCCGCTCGACCCGCCCGCGCGCCCCCTGGTGCGCGCCGGCACGACGCTGGGCGGCACGACGGCCGCCGCCGCGCAGTGGGCCCGCTGGTGGGCCGGGGCCTTCCCCGGCGGCCCCGACGCCCTGACGTCCCTGCTGCCGCCGTCGTTCCCGGGCCTGAGGGGCATGCCGGAGCTGCGCGGGCTGGCCGAGCTGGGCGTGGACGAGGCCGTCGCCTGGGCCGGGCGGGTGCGCCGGCTGGAGGCGCGCGTGCTGGCGCAGACCCCCACGGCGCTGTTCGAGACCACGCTGCTGGCGCGGGTGGAGCGCGAGCTGGGCCGGCCGGTGCGGGCCTTCTCCCTGGACGTCGTCGTGCTGCCCGTCGCCGGCGCCGGGGCCTGGGAGACCCCGGCCGGCCCCGTGGTCTCCCTGGCGCTGCGCGCGGACCGCGACGCCTACCTGGCGTGGCTGCGCGAGCAGCTCCTGCGCGCCGGGCGGCGCCAGGGCGCCGCGGCCG
Source organism: Kineococcus gurbantunggutensis (assembly GCF_050871925.1). Classification (NCBI taxonomy): domain Bacteria; kingdom Bacillati; phylum Actinomycetota; class Actinomycetes; order Kineosporiales; family Kineosporiaceae; genus Kineococcus; species Kineococcus gurbantunggutensis. The sequence goes on along the minus strand of NZ_JBJLSG010000137.1, from coordinate 8,754 downwards.
GGGGCGCGGAGGCCGGGCCCGCCGAGGGGGCCGGGCCCGGCGCCGGCTGAGCGGTGCTCAGAGCGAGCCGAGCGACCAGCCCGACACCTCGCTGATCCGCCCGCGCCACAGCAGGCCCTCCGCGATGCGCGGCGTGCCGTCGATCTGCGCGCCGGCCAGGTGCAGGTAGTCGCGGGCGGCGCGGGCGTCGGCGCGCTGCTGGTCGGCGGCGCGGAAGAGGGCCTGCACCTGCTCGGCGATCTGCCGGCCGCCCCCGCCGCCGCGCGCGGCGCGGGCGGTGAACTGCTCCAGCCAGCGGTCGCGGCCCACGAGCGTGCCGGAGACCACCTGGCCCCCGGAGAAGAGGGTGATGTCGACGACCGCCCCGCGGTCGGCCATGGTCGAGAGCAGCTCGAGGACGGCGTCGCCGGCGTCGTCGGGCGTCTGGTGGCTGTCCAGATCGTGCACGGCACCACTGTAGGAGCGCCCGGCGCGGGGCGGGCGCCCGGTGGCGGCGCCCGGACGCGCGGAGGGCCCCGGTCCGCGTCTCCGCGGGCCGGGGCCCTCCTGCGTGGGGTGAGTGACGGGACTTGAACCCGCGACTTCCTGGACCACAACCAGGTGCTCTACCAGCTGAGCTACACCCACCGCGTGACGTCGTGCAGCGCACGCCGTGACGTCGGGAGCATACACGCCGCGGGGCGTGCTGCCCGAACCCGCGGCCGCCGGGGACGGCCGTCCGGGGCGGGGACGGGGCAGGGGAGGGGCGGGGACGGGTCGGGCGCGGGGGAGCCGCCGGGGGCCTCAGGCCTCGGGCGCGCCCTCCTCGGCGGGGGCGGGCTTGAGCTCCAGGCGCTCGCCGGCGGCCCTGGCGGTGTCCGAGTCCGGGCCGGGCTGCGGCACGAACAGCACCTCGCGGTAGTACTTCAGCTCCTGGATGCTCTCGCGGATGTCCGCCAGCGCCCGGTGCCCGCCGTGCTTGCGGGGGGTGTGGAAGTACACCCGCGGGAACCAGCGCCGCGCCAGCTCCTTGACGGAGGAGACGTCGATGAGGCGGTAGTGCAGGTGGTCGGTCAGCTCGGGCATGTCGCGCACCAGGAAGGCGCGGTCGGTGTGCACGGAGCTGCCCGCCAGCGGCGCCTTGCGCGGCTCGGGCACCCAGCGGCGCACGTACTCCAGCACGACCTGCTCGGCCTCGGCCAGGGTGCGCCCGGCGGGCAGCTCCTCCAGCAGCCCCGAGGAGGTGTGCATGGCGACCACGACGGGGTCCATGCCCTCCAGCGCCTCGCGCGGCGGGGCGATCACCACGTCCACGCCGTCGCCGAGGACGTTGAGGTCGGCGTCGGTGACGAGCACCGCGACCTCGACCAGGGCGTCGCGGGCCAGGTCCAGCCCCGTCATCTCGCAGTCGATCCAGACGATGCGGTCCTGGACGCGGTCGCCGTTCCTGCCCGGCGCAGAGGTGCTCACCGCGCCAGCGTAGTCAGCGGCCGGGCCGCCGCGGTGCGTCCCGGCTAGGCTCGCGGGGTGCCGGTGGACCGCGAGAGCAGCGCCGTCGCCGCGCCCGCGCCCGCCCAGGGCCGCTCCCTGCTGGTGCTGACCGTGCTGGTGCTGGTCGTCTGCGGCGTCCTCAGCCTCGGCGCGGTGACGATGGAGGTCGGCCCCTCCGGCGCCCTGCCCGCCCTGGCGCTGGCGGCCGTGCCCGTGGGCCCGGTGGTGGCGGCCGTGCTGTGGCTGGACCGGCACGAGGCCGAGCCGCCGCACCTGCTGGCCTTCGCCTTCGGCTGGGGCGCGTGCGTGGCCAGCCTGGGCGCGCTGGTGCTGAACTCGCTGGGCTCGCAGCTCGTGGCGCACGCCGTGGGCGACGTGCGCAGCTCCTCGGTGCTGGTGGCGCCGGTGGTGGAGGAGGTCCTCAAGGGCCTGGGGGTGCTGGTGCTGCTGGTCAAGCAGCGCCGCGAGTTCGACGGCGTCGTCGACGGCATCGTCTACGCCGCCCTGGTGGGCGTGGGCTTCGCGTACCTGGAGAACGTGCTCTACCTGGGCCGCGCCCTGGGCGACGACGAGCCCGCCGCCCTGGTGACCGTCTTCGTGCTGCGCTGCGTGGTCTCCCCGTTCGCGCACCCGCTGTTCACCATGGCCGTCGGGGTGGGGCTGGGCGTGGCGGCCGGGCGGCACCGGCCCGTGCTGCGCGCGCTGGCCCCGCTGGCCGGGCTGGCGCTGGGCGTCGTGCTGCACTCGCTGTGGAACGCCAGCGCCAGCAGCGGCGTGACGGCGTTCGTGGAGCTGTACCTGCTGCTGCAGGTGCCGGTGTTCGTCGCCGCGCTGGGCGTGGCGCTGGCGGCCCGGGCCCGCGAGGCGCGCCTGGTGGACCGCTCCCTGCAGGTGTACGTGCGCACCGGCTGGCTGCGCCCGGAGGAGGTGCGGGTGCTGGCCTCCGCCGGGGCGCGCCGCTCGGCGCGCGGGGCGGTGCGCGCCGCCGGCGGGCGCGCGGGCGTGCGGGCGCTGCGCGACTTCCAGGAGACCGCCACCGAGCTGGCGTTCCGGCGCGACCGGATGCGCCGGGGCACCGACCGCGGCTCGGCGGAGGAGGAGCTGGCGCTGCTGCAGCGCCTGGCCGTCGAGCGCGCCCGCCTGCTGGCGCTGCTGCCGCCGGGGCGCTGAGCCGGGGGCGCTGCGCGGGGGCGGTGCGGGTGAGAGGCGTCTCACGTGTGACGCCCGCCACCCGGCGCCTCCCGGGCGGCCCGCCGTCGCCGCCAGGTCGTAACCTTGCGGGGTCGATGACGCCGCCGGAGAGACGAGGGTGAGTCCGTTGCCCGCTGCTGACCGCTACGACGCCGTGCTGGTGGGCGGCGGTGTGATGAGCGCCACCCTCGCGACCGCGCTGGCCGAGCTGGAGCCGGACTGGTCCGTGCTCGTGCTGGAGAAGCTGGACACCATCGGCGCGGAGAGCTCCGACGCGTGGAACAACGCCGGCACCGGGCACTCCGCGCTGTGCGAGCTGAACTACACCCCCGCCAAGCCCGACGGCACCGTCGACATCGCCAAGGCCGTCGCGATCAACGAGCAGTTCCAGGTGAGCCGGCAGTTCTGGGCGCACCTGGTCGAGACCGGCGTGCTGGGCGACCCGGGCACCTTCATCAACCCCGTCGCGCACATGAGCTTCGTGCGCTCGCGCGACGTGGAGTTCCTGCGCGCCCGCTACGAGGCGCTCTCGCAGCACCCGCTGTTCGCCGGGATGCAGTGGTCCACCGACCACGCCGAGATCGGCGAGTGGGCCCCGCTGCTGACCGCCGGCCGCGACCCGGGCGAGCCCGTCGCCGCCACCCGCTCCACCGCCGGCACCGACGTCGACTTCGGCGCCCTGACCCGCGCGCTGCTCACCGGCGCCGCCCGGCGCGGGGTGGAGCTGCTCACCGGCCACGCCGTCACGGACATGACCCGGCGCGGCTCGGGCTGGACGCTCAAGGGCACCTCCGCCGCCGGGCACTTCGAGGTCTCCACCCCGTTCGTGTTCGTCGGCGCCGGCGGCGGCGCGCTGCACCTGCTGCAGCGCAGTGGCATCCCCGAGGGCAGGGGTTTCGGCGGGTTCCCCGTCAGCGGCCAGTGGCTGCGCTGCACCGACCCCGAGGTCGTCGCTCGGCACTCCGCGAAGGTGTACGGGCAGGCCGAGGTCGGCGCCCCGCCGATGTCCGTGCCGCACCTGGACACCCGCGTCATGGACGGCCGGCGCTCGCTGATGTTCGGCCCCTACGCCGGGTTCTCGCCGCGCTTCCTGAAGAAGGGCTCGCTGCTGGACCTGCCCCTGTCGGTGCGCCCGGACAACCTGCTGCCGATGCTCGCCGTCGCGCGCGACAACGTGCCGCTGATGACGTACCTGGTCAAGCAGCTCGCGCAGTCCACCGAGCAGCGCCTGGACGCGCTGAAGGTGTTCTACCCCGAGGCCAGGCGCGAGGACTGGGAGCTGCTGACCGCCGGCCAGCGCGTGCAGGTCATCAAGAAGGGCCCGCGCGGCGGCGTGCTGCAGTTCGGCACCGAGCTCGTCAACGCCGCCGACGGCTCCGTGGCGGCGCTGCTGGGCGCCTCCCCGGGCGCCTCCACCGCCGTGGACGTGGTGCTGCGCCTGCTCGAGAGGTGCTTCCCCGCGCACCGCGAGGCCTGGCAGGAGCGCCTGGTGGGCATGGTGCCCTCCTACGGGCGCAAGCTGTCCGAGGAGCCGGACCTGCTCGCCGAGACCGTGGCGCGCACCCGCGACGCGCTGCACCTGGCGGCCTGAGGCCGCCGGGGACCGGCCGGGGCGCGCGGTGCGCCACGCGCTGCTGCCCTCCCCGCTGGGGGAGCTGACCCTCGCGCGCGACGAGCGCGGCCTGGTCGGGCTCTGGTACCCCGACCACCGCGGCGGCGCGCCCGCCGACCTCGGCGTGCGCGACGACGCCGCCTTCGGCGACGTGGCCGCGCAGCTGGGCGAGTACTTCGCCGGCGAGCGCACCGCGTTCGACCTGCCGCTGGCCCCGCGCGGCGACGCGTTCGACCAGCGGGTGTGGGCGGCGCTGCGCGCGATCCCGCACGGCGCCGTGCGCAGCTACGGCGAGCTGGCCCGGGACCTGGGCGGGCCGGGCCACGCCCAGGCCGTGGGCGCGGCCAACGGCCGCAACCCGCTGTCGGTGCTGGTGCCCTGCCACCGCGTCGTCGGCGCCGACGGCACCCTCACCGGGTACGCGGGCGGGTTGTGGCGCAAGCGGTTCCTGCTCTCGCTGGAGGAACCGGCGCCCGAGGCGGCCGGCCGGCTGTTCTGAGCCGGCGGGGGTCCTGAGGGGGCCTCAGGGGCGCTCGGCCAGCGCGCGGCGCACGTGCTCGACGATCCCGTCGGCGGCCGCCTCGATCTGCGCCAGGGCCTCCTCGAAGTCGCTCCGGTCGCCGTACCAGGGGTCGGCGATGTCGAGGTCGGACTCGTCGGCCACCGCGCCGGGCCCGTCCACGTCCGGGGCGGCCGGGTCGAAGGAGCGGTACATCACCACCTTCGCGGCGGCGGCCCCGTCGGGGGCCTGGGTGCGCAGCCAGCGCGCGTGCCGGGCCGTCATCGCCAGCAGCAGGTCGCGCGAGGCGATCTCCTGGCGGGTCACCCGGTGGGCGCGGTGCTCGGGCACGTCGTAGCCGGCGTCGGCCAGCACCGCGCGGGCGCGGCGGTCCACGGGGTTGCCGTCCTCCTCGTCGCTGATCCCGGAGGAGTCCACGACCACCTCGCCGTCCAGGCCGGCCTGCTCGAAGCGGCGGCGCAGCACGGACTCGGCCATGGGCGAGCGGCAGATGTTGCCGGTGCAGACGGTCATCACGCGGTAGGGCACCGGGCCATCCTGCCCGCCCGCCGCGCCGGGTACCGTCGCCGGGTGCTCGGCCCCGCCCCGTCCTCGTGAACGCCCCCGCGGCGGTGCGGCGGCGCACCCGCCGGCCCGCCCGGCCCGCCCTGCCCGCCGGGGTGCGGCTGCTGCTGGCCAGCCAGCTCGCCTTCAACGTCGGCTTCTACCTCGTCGTGCCCTTCCTGGCCGTGCACCTGAGCACGGACCTGGCGATGGCCGGCTGGCTCGTCGGCGTCGTGCTCGGCGTGCGCACCTTCAGCCAGCAGGGCCTGTTCTTCCTCGGCGGCGCCCTGGCGGACCGCTTCGGCGTGCGGCCGGTGCTGCTGACCGGGTGCGCGGTGCGCGTCGCCGGGTTCTGCGTGCTGGGGTGGGCGGGCTCGCTGCCGGCGGTGCTGGCCGGCACGGTGCTCACCGGGTTCGCCGCCGCGCTGTTCTCCCCGGCGGTGGAGACCGCCCTGGCGCACGAGGGCCGGCGCCTGGAGGACGCCGGGGTGCTCACCCGCGCGGAGCTGTTCGCGCTGGACGCCGTCGTCGGCAAGGTCGGCTCCCTGCTGGGCCCGGCGCTGGGCGCGGCGCTGCTGGCGGTGGACTTCGGCACCACCTGCCTGGTCGCGGCCGGGATCTTCGCGGCCGTGCTGGCCGCCAACGCCCGCTGGGCCCCGCGCGCGGACCCCGCCGCGCCCCGGGGGGCCCCGGTGCTGGCGGGCTGGGGGGCGGTGCTGCGCAACCGGCGGTTCCTGGTCTTCACCGCCCTGCACTCCACGCTGCTGCTGTCCTACAACCAGCTGTACCTGGCGCTGCCGGTGGAGCTGGAGCGGGCCACCGGCTCCCAGGACGCGCTGGGGGCGTTGTTCGTGCTGGCCGCCGTGGTCACCGTCGCGGTGCAGGTGCCGCTGGCGCGCTGGGCGCGCCGGCGCGGGGCGGGCACCGCGCTGCCGCTGGGGTTCGCGGTGACGGCGGCGGCGTTCGCGCTGGTGGCCGCCTGCACCGCGGCACCGCCGCCCGGCCGGCTGCCGGCGCTGGCGCCCGCCTGCGCCTTCGTGGTGCTGCTGCACCTGGGCTCGGCGCTGGCCGGGCCGGTGGCGCGCGACCTGGTGCCGCCGCTGGCGGGCGAGCGGCACGTCGGCGCGCACTACGGGGTGCTGGCCTCCGGCGGCGGGCTGGCGGTGCTGCTGGGCTCGGCCGGGGCCGGTGCGCTGCTGGAGCCGGGGGCGGTCGCGCCCTGGGTACTGCTGGCGCTGCTGCCGCTGGTCTCGGCCGCCGGGCTGGCCGTGCTCGCGCGCGCGGTCCCGCCGGGCGCGCCGACCGCCGCGAACTCGTAGAAGACGCTGCGGGTGGCGCCCGCGGTGTCGTCGGCGACGACGCGGGCGCCCAGCGACCCCCAGAACGCCACCGCGCCGGGGGAGTGCCGGTAGGCGTGCAGCGCCAGGCGCTCGTAGCGGCCCTGCCCGGCGGCGCGCTCGCGCACCGCCGCCACCAGGGCGCGGGCGATGCCGCGCCGGCGCGCGCCGGCGGCCACGTACACCCGCACGAGCTGACCGGTGCGCCCGTCGGCGTAGCGCTCCACCAGGTGCTGCGGGGTGGCGCCCGGGCGCAGCCGCCCCCCGCGCAGCCCGGCGGTGCCCACGACCGCGCCGGTGGCGTCGTCCACCGCCACCAGCAGGAACGCCTCGGCGGTGCCCGGGTAGCGGCCCAACGGGTCGTCGACGTCGGCGTGCACCACCGGGTCGTGCGCGTCGCCGAGGTCGCGCGCCACGCAGGTGCGCATCAGCTCCCGCGCGCCGGCGAGCGTGGCGGCCGACAGCGGCTGGAGGGACCAGGACCCGGCGGGCGTGCCGACGGGCGTGCCGGGGGGCGTCGGGGTGGGCACGGGCGTCCACTGTGCCAGGCGCGGCGCCCGGCCCGGCCCGCGCCCCGCCCCGCGCCCCGGCTCACGACCCGGCCGGTGCCGCGGCGTCCGGGGCCGGGGCGCTGACCGGTGCCGGTGCCCGCCGGCCGCGGCGCGGGGCGGGCGCCAGCGCCGAGGCGCTGACCGCCAGCACCGACAGCGCGATCAGCGAGGCCGCCGGTGCGAGCACCACCCAGGGGGCGCGCTCGACGTACGGCACCCCCTCGGCCAGCACCAGGCCCCAGTCCGGCGTGGGCGGCTGCGGGCCCAGGCCGAGGAAGCCCAGCCCCGCCAGGGCCAGCGCGACGCCGGGCAGGCGCAGGAACGCGTTGCGCAGCACCGGGCCGGCGACCATCGGCAGCACGTGCACCAGCAGCGCCCGCGCCCGGCCCACGCCCAGCACCGGCAGCACCCGCACGTGCGGCTGCGCGTTCGCCTCGGCCACCAGCGCCGAGGTGTGCGAGGCCAGCGGCGCCCAGCTGACCAGCAGCACCGCGACCGCCGCGCCGGTGGCCGAGGGGCCGGTGACGGCGGCGACGAACAGCCCGGAGATCACCGGCGGGGCGGCGTTGGCGATCTCCACCGGGCCTGCGGTCACGTCGGGCAGCAGCCCCGCCAGCAGGCCGACGACGTAGGAGGCCAGGCACACCAGCACCGCCGTGGCGATCGTGGTGCCCGCGCCCTGCCCCAGCCGGGCCAGCAGGTCCCGGCCGGAGGCGTCGGCGCCCAGCAGCAGGCCCGCCGAGGGGGCGGTGAGCCGGCCGCGGTCGGCGGCGTACGGGTCGCCGGAGAACCCGCCGGCCACGAGCGCGGCCAGCAGCACCAGCGCGACCAGCGGCACCAGCCGGTCCCGCCCGCGCACCGCGTGCCCGGAGGAGGGGATGACCAGCCCCCCGGCGCGCGCGGCGCGCCCCAGCACCAGGCGGCGCACCAGGTCCGTCGCCACGCCCAGCACCACGCCCAGCGCGATCAGGGCGAGCATCCCCGCCTGCAGCACCGGCAGGTCCTGCGTCTGCGCCGCCCCCAGCGTGGCGCGGCCCAGGCCGGGGATCGCGAAGACGCGCTCGACCGCGACGGCGCCGCCGACCAGGCCGACGACGACCAGGCCCACCTGCGGCAGCACCGGCGGCACCGCCCGCAGCAGCACCCCGCGCGCCAGCGCCCCGCGCGGGGCGCCGGCCGCCGTCCACGTGCTCACCCACGCCTCCGCGCCGGAGGTGGCCACCGCGTCGGCGATCAGCCGCCCCACCAGCCCGCCGGCGGGCAGGCCCATCGCGAGCGCCGGCAGCACCGCGCTGGCCGGCCCCGACCAGCCGTAGGGCGGGAACCAGCCCGCCCACACCGCCAGCACGACCAGCAGCACGGTGGCCAGCAGGAACTCCGGCAGCGCCGTCAGCGCCGCCGCCACCGCCCCGGAGGGGGGGGGGGGGGGGCGGCGGCGGGCCCCCCGCAGCGAGGGGGGCAGGACCACGGCCGTCACCACCACCACCACCCCGACACCCAACGCCACGACCCTCACCGAGACCCCCAGCG
>NZ_JBJLSG010000136.1:0-13855 GCF_050871925.1 Kineococcus gurbantunggutensis | reverse complement strand
CGCGCCCCCCCCACCACCCGGGGGGGGTGGGGGGGGGCACACTGCGCGTCACGGCCCTGGTGCCGGGGGGTGCTCGTGCCCCCGCCCGGGCGCCGCGCGCTCGCCCGCCCGGGTGACGCGGTCACCGGGCCCGCGCCGCCCGGACGCACCCTCGGGGCTCCGACGGCGATCAGGGGGAACGGTGCGGCACGACGGGGACGCGGGCGCGGCGCGGGACGCGGGCCTGACGGTGCTGGAGACGGTCGTGGCCCTGGCGGCGCTCGGCGTGCTCGCGGTCGCCGCCGCCCCCGGTGCCACGGAGCTGCGGCGCACCGCGTGGACGACGGTGGCCGGCGTGGACGCCCGGCACGCGGCCCTGCTCGCGGCCGCCACGGAGGAGGGCGTCGCCCCGGCCGCCCCGGTGCTGCTGAGCGACCCGGCCGCCGTGCCCGCCGGGTACGCCGACTTCCGCGCCAGCGCCGGGGTGGGCACCGCGGTCGTGGGCGTCCCGGCCGGCCCGGGAGCGCCCGCCGGCTCGTGCGCCGCCTCCCACCACCCCGTGGCCGGCGACGTGCTGCACGACAGCCTCCTGGGCCCGCTGCGGCGCGACCCGGCGACGGGGCGCTGGGGCGCGGGGGAGGAGCGCGCACCGCTGGCGGCCTCGGCGCCGTGCGCCCGGCTGGGCCCCGCCGGCCTGGCCCGGCTGCTGCTGGTGGCCGGCGGGCGGGACGCCACCGGCGCCGCCTGACCCGCCGGGGGCCGCCCGCCCGGGCGTCCGGGGGTGTCGGCGCCAGGCTGCACACTGGGGGCGTGACGATGACCGACCCCGCCCCGGCGACCGGCACCGCCCCGGGCACCGCCGCCACCGGCGCCGACGACCTCGTCGAGCGCCTGCGCACCGCCCTCGGCGTGGACGCCGCCTCCGGCGTCGTGGACGCCTCCACCCGCCGGCGCGCCGAGTACACCACCGACGCCTCCAACTACCGCGTCGTGCCGCAGGTCGTCGTCTTCCCCCGCTCCACCGAGGACGTCGAGGCCGCCTTCGCCGTCTGCCGCGAGCTGGGCGTGCCCTTCACCAGCCGCGGCGCGGGCACCTCGGTGGCCGGCAACGCCGTCGGCACCGGCGTCGTCCTGGACTTCTCCCGCCACCTGCACCGCGTCCTGGACGTCGACCCCGAGGGCATGACCGCCCTGATCGAGCCCGGCGTCGTCCTGGACGACCTGCAGCGCGCGGCCGCCCCGCACGGGCTGCGCTTCGGCCCGGACCCCTCCACCCACGCCCGCTGCACCGTCGGCGGCATGATCGGCAACGACGCGTGCGGCTCGCACGCCCTGGCCTACGGGCGCACCAGCCACAACGTCATCGCGCTGGAGGTCCTCGACGGCCACGGCCGGCGGTACTGGACGGACGCCCCGCCCGCGGAGCTGCTCGCCGAGCTGGGGGACGTCGCCTCCCGGCACCTGGCGCTGATCCGCACCTCCTTCGGCACCTTCGGCCGGCAGGTCTCCGGGTACGCGCTGGAGCACCTGCTGCCCGAGACCGGCGGCCCCACCGGCACCGCCCTGGCCCGCCTGCTCACCGGCTCCGAGGGCACGCTGGCGACGATCCTGCGCGCCCGCGTGCGGCTGGTGCGCCAGTCGCCGTCCACCACGTTCGTCGTCCTGGGCTACGCCTCCATGCACGAGGCCGCCGACGCCACCCCGGCCCTGCTGGCGCACCGCCCCCTGGCGGTGGAGGGCATCGACCGCCGCCTGGCCGACGCCGTCGTGCGCCGCGGCGGTTCCGTCGACGGGCTGCCCACCGGCGACGGCTGGCTGTTCGTGGAGATGGGCGGGGAGAGCCCCGAGGAGTCCCTGGCCGCCGCGCGCGCGATGGTCGCCGACTCCGCCGCGCTGGACTCCGTCGTCATCCCCACCGCCGCCGACGCGCGCAAGCTGTGGCGCATCCGCGAGGACGGCGCCGGCCTGGCCGGGCGCTCGCCGGAGGGCCAGCCCGCCTGGCCCGGCTGGGAGGACGCCGCCGTGCCGCCGGAGCGGCTGGGGCGCTACCTGCGCGAGTTCGACGCGCTCATGGCCTCGCACGGCGTGGACGGCCTGGCGTACGGGCACTTCGGCGACGGCTGCATCCACGTGCGCATCGACTTCTCCCTCTACGAGGACGGCGGCGCGCGGCGCACCCGGGAGTTCCTGGAGGACGCCGCCCGCCTGGTGGCGCGGCACGGCGGCTCGCTGTCCGGCGAGCACGGCGACGGCCGCGCCCGCGGCGCCCTGCTGCCGCTGATGTACGACGCCGAGGCGGTCGCCGCGTTCGAGGAGGTCAAGCGCGCCTTCGACCCCGCCGACCTGCTCAACCCCGGCGTGCTCGTGCGCCCGGCCCCCCTGGACGCGGACCTGCGCGTGCCCGCCGCCCGCCCCGCGCACGCCCTGGGGATGCCGCTGAAGTTCGCGTACTCCCACGACGGCGGCGACCTGACCCGCGCGGTGCACCGCTGCGTGGGCGTGGGCAAGTGCCGCGCCGACTCCGGCGGCGTGATGTGCCCCAGCTACCTGGCCACCGGCGACGAGAAGGACTCCACCCGCGGGCGCGCGCGCCTGCTGCAGGAGATGGCCAACGGCACCCTGGTCACCGACGGCTGGCGCTCCAAGGAGGTCCTGGACGTCCTGGACCTGTGCCTGTCCTGCAAGGGGTGCAGCGCCGACTGCCCGGCGGGCGTGGACATGCCGACCTACAAGGCGGAGTTCCTCGACAAGCACTTCGCCGGGCGGTTGCGCCCGACGAACCACTACCTGCTGGGGTGGCTGCCGCGCTGGTCGCGCCTGGCCACCCTGCACCGCCTGGAGACGAAGCTGGTCAACGCCCTCACCGGCGTGCCCGCGCTGGCCCGCCTGGCCCGCGCCGTCGGCGGCATCGCCCAGGAGCGCCCGCTGCCGAGGTTCGCCGAGCAGACGTTCCGCGCCTGGTTCCGCCGGCACGAGCGCACCGGCGCCGCGCGCACCGGCGGGCAGCCGGTGGTGCTGTGGGTGGACTCCTTCACCGAGCACTTCTCGCCCGAGGTCGGCCGGGCCGCGGTGGAGCTGCTGGAGCACCTCGGCTTCGAGGTCTCGATCACCACCGAGAAGGTGTGCTGCGGGCTGACGTGGGTGTCCACCGGTCAGCTCGACGGCGCCAAGAAGCAGCTGCGCGCCTCCCTGGACGCCCTCAGCGCCCCCGGCCTGCCCGCCGGCGCGCCGGTCGTCGGGCTGGAGCCGTCCTGCACCGCGCTGCTGCGCGAGGACGCCGCCGAGCTGCTGCCCGACGACCCGCGCGCGCACGCGCTCAAGGCGCGCGTGAAGACGCTGGCGGAGCTCATCGCCGAGCAGCGCCCGGACTGGGTGCCCCCGCGCCTGGACCCCGACGGCGACGTGCGCGCGGTCGTGCAGCCGCACTGCCACCAGCACGCGGTGATGGGTTTCGCCCCCGACGCCGCCCTGCTGGCCAAGGCCGGCGTGGACGCGCAGGTGCTCTCCGGCTGCTGCGGCCTGGCGGGGAACTTCGGCGCCGAGGCCGGGCACTACGACGTCTCGGTGAAGGTCGCCGAGCACGCCCTGCTGCCGGCGCTGCGCGGCATCGAGCAGGACCCCGGCGCGGTCGTCGTGGCCGACGGGTACTCCTGCCGCACCCAGTCCGACAACCTCGCCGGGGTGCGGCCCAAGCACCTGGCGGAGCTGCTCGTGGAGGCCCTGCACCGGCAGGGCTGACGCGCACCGGCCCGCCCCGGTGGCGGGGCGGGCCGGTGCGCCGCCGTCGGCTGCCCGACGTCAGCGCCGTCGTCGGTTCCCCGACGTCAGCGCCGCCAGCGGGTGCTCAGCCCGTGGCCGTAGGGGAACAGCGGGTCGTAGCCCGCGTCGCCCACGTTCACGGGTTCCTGCGCCGCGGTGCGCGGCCAGCTCACCGGCAGCCTGCCGGTGAAGGGCGCGCGGCCGAAGAGCACGTCGGCGACCCCGGCGCCCTCGGTGCCCGGCAGCCAGGAGGCCACCACCGCGTCGGCGTCGTCGAGCAGGTCGGTCACGACCTGCGGGCGGCCGGAGACGACGAGCAGCACGCACGTCGCCACCCGGCTGCACACGCGCTCGACGGTGGCGCGGTCCTCCGGCTGCAGCTCCAGCGACTTCTCCTCGCGCGGCTGCCCGGCGTCGGCGGGGTCGTAGGCCCACAGCGGCCCGCCGACGTCGCCGAAGCCCTCGGTGTACGGCGTCTCGCCGACCGCGACGACCGCCACGTCGGCGTCCCCGACCGGTGCGGTGCCGTCGGCGCTGTAGGTGACGTCGGCGCGGGGGGCGACCTGCCGGATGCCCTCCAGGATGCTCGTGCCCGGCTGCTGCGGGACCCCGGCCGCGTTGCGCTCGGGGAACCCCTGCCAGGTGAGCGTCCAGCCGCCGGACTGCATGCCGACGTCGTCGGCGCTGCGCCCGGCGACGTACACGTCCGCGTCCGGGCGCAGCGGCAGGGCCCGCCCGGAGTTCTGCAGCAGCACCTGCGAGCGGGCCACGGCGCGGCGGGCCACGGCGCGGTGCTCGGCGGAGCCGACCTCGCCGAGGTGGCGGCGGTCGGCGAAGGGCCGCTCGAAGAGCCCGAGCTGGAACTTCTTCGCCAGGATGCGGCTCACCGCGTCGTCGATCCGCGCCTGCGGGACCCGGCCGGCGCGCACCTCGGCGAGCAGCGTCTCGACGAACGCGGCCGAGGTGTTCGGCTCCATGAACATGTCCACGCCGGCGTTGACGCTGGCGCGCACCTGGTCGGCGTACTCGCCGGGGAGCTGGTGGATCGCCTCCCAGTCGCTGACGACGAAACCGTCCAGGCCCATGCGGCCCTTGAGCACGTCGGTGAGCAGCTCGCGGTGCGCGTGCATCTTCACGGGGTCGCCGACCCCGTCGTCGGTGAAGTCGACGCTGGAGAACGACGGCATGGCGCTGCCGGCGCGCGCGTGGTGGATCGCGGGCCAGTACGGCGCCAGGTGGGTGCGCTCGAACTCGCGCCGGCTCGCGACCGTCACGCCCTGGTCGATCGGGTAGTCGCCGCTGCCGGTGCCGTACTCGGTGCCGCCGTCGCCGGCGAAGTGCTTGACGGTGGCGAGCACGCGCTCGGGGCGGCCCAGCTCGCGCTGCCCGCGGCCCTGCAGCCCGGCCACGGCCGCGGTGCCCAGCCGGGCGACCAGTTCCGGGTCCTCCCCGAAGCTCTCGTAGCTGCGGCCCCAGCGCGCGTCGCGCGTCACGCACAGGCACGGCGCGAAGTTCCACGGGATGCCGGTGGCGCGCACCTCCTCGGCGGTCACGGCGTTGACCTGCTCCACCAGGCGGGCGTCGCGGGTGGCCCCCAGGCCGATGTTGTGCGGGAAGACCGTGGCGCCGAACACGTTGCCGTGCCCGTGCACGGCGTCCACGCCGTAGATCAGCGGGATGCCCAGGCGGGTGCTCAGCGCCTGGCGCTGCAGGGCGTCGACGGTGTCCGCCCACGCCTGCGGCGTGTTCGGCGCGGGCGCCGAGCCGCCGCCGGAGAGCACCGAGCCGAGCCCGAGGCGGGCGACGAGCGCGGGGTCGGTGGTGACCGCGGCGCGCTCGGCCTGGGTCATCTGCCCGACCTTCTCCTCCAGCGTCATGCGGGCGAGCAGGTCGCGCACGCGCGCCTCGACGGGCAGCCGGGCGTCGCGGTAGGGGACCGCGCCGGGCCGGTGCTCGCCGCGCTCGCCGGTGCGCGGGGGCGGGGCGGCGGCGGCCGCGCCGGTGGTCAGGGTGAGCGGGGCCAGCGGGACGAGCAGGGCCAGCGCCGCCAGCGCGGCGGAACCGCGGCGGCGTCGTCCCGGGGTGCGGGGGGAGGGGGCGAGGGGCACGGAGACCTCCTGCGGGGCACACCACGGCCGCGCCGTCGCGGACCGTGCCAAGGTGTGACGCCCTGTGATCCTGGCCCGTGGTGCGCCCGGCGTCAACGCGGCGGCGGGCGGCCGAGCGCGCGAGCGCCCGCGGTGCCCGTGGCAGGCTGACGCGGTGGTAGCGCCTCCCCGTCCCGCCGCGGTGCGCCGCGGCTCGAACCTGCCCCGCGTCGGCGACTACAACCGGGTCGTCGTCCTGGACGCCGTCCGCCGGCACGCCGAGGGCCTGAGCCGGGTGGAGCTGGCCGCCCTGACGGGGCTGTCCGCGCAGACGGTCTCCAACATCTGCCGCCACCTCATCGAGCAGGGGCTGGTCGTGGAGGCGGGCAAGCAGGGCGTCGGCCCGGGCAAGCCGCGCACCATCCTGCGCCTGGCGCCCTCGGGCCGCTACGCGGTCGGGGTGCACCTGGACCCGGTGGTCGCCACCACCGTCGTCCTGGACCTGCGCGGCGGCGTGGTCGCCCGCTCCGACGTGCCGCTGGCGCCGGAGGCCCCCGCGCAGGAGACCCTGGCGCGCGTCGCGGCGGAGGTGTCGGCCACCGTGGCGGCCGCGGGGGTGCCCGCCGAGCGGATCGCCGGGCTCGGCGTGGCGGTGCCCGGGCCGGTGGACGGGCCCGCCGGCGAGGTCGTGGGCGCGCCGAACCTGCCCGGCTGGGCGCGGGTGCCCGTGCGCGAGGCGCTGTCCGGCGCGACCGGCCTGCCGGTGCTGCTCGACAAGGACGTCGTGGCCGCGGCCGTGGCGGAGATGTGGGCGGGGGGCGCCGGGCCCACCGGCAGCTTCGCGTTCGTCTACCTGGGCACCGGGATCGGCGCCGGGCTGGTGCTGCGCGGGGAGGTGCTGCGCGGCGCGTCCGGCAACGCCGGCGAGGTGGGGCACCTGGCCGCCGACGGCACCGGGCCGCGGTGCGCGTGCGGCCAGCGCGGCTGCCTGGGCGAGCGCAACGCGCCGCGCGCGATGGTGCTGCAGGCCCAGGAGGCGGGGCTGGGGCCGTGGCCGCTGGACGGCGTGCTCGGCGTGGACCGGGCGCTGGGGGAGGTGTGCCGGCTCGCCGACGAGGGCGTGCCGGCCGCCGTGGCGGTCCTGGACGCGGCCGCCGCCCGGGTGGCGCGCGCGGTCTCCGGCGTGCAGAACCTCCTCGACCTGGACCTCGTCGTCTTCGGCGGGCCGCTGTGGCCGCGGCTGGAGCGGCGCTTCCTGCAGGTGGTGCCGCCGCTGGTGCGCGCGCGCGAGGTGGCCGCGCCGCTGCACGCGGTGCAGATCCGCGGCACGCGGGTGGGGCGCGACGTGGCCGCGGTGGGGGCGGCGTGCCTGGTGCTGGACGACGCGTTCAGCCCCCGCTCGTCGGTGCTGCTGCTGGGGTCTTGACGCGAGCAACTCCAATTGATTTACATACTGCGTGGAGGGTCGACGGGGACCCCGCGGGATGCGAAGGAGCACCACATGGCGCGCAGACGGACCTTCCTCGGGGCGGCCGCGACCGCCGCGGCCGCCACGCTCGTCCTGCCCGCGTGCGGGGGAGCGAGCAGCGGCGGCGACGGCGACGACGGCGCGCTGCGGGTCGCCTACCAGCGCACGGCGCAGTTCACCCAGCTCGAGGACCTGCTGGAGAAGGCCAAGGGCGAGTACGAGGCGGCCAACCCCGGCCGCACCGTGGAGCTGGTGCCCATCGAGGCCGAGCAGGACCAGTACTTCACCAAGCTCGCCCTGATGAACCGCTCGCCCTCCACGGCCCCCGACGTCATCTACGAGGACAGCTTCCAGGTCCGCTCCGACGCCGCCGCCGGCTACCTCGCGCCGATCGACGACATGCTCGCCGGCTGGGCGGACTGGTCGCAGTTCGACGACACCGCCAAGGAGGCGGGCCTGGGCGACGACGGCAAGACCTACGGCGTCTCCATGGGCACCGACACCCGCGGCATCTACTTCAACAAGCAGGTCTTCGAGCGGGCGGGCCTGCCGGCCGACTGGCAGCCCACCACCTGGGACGACGTCCTGACCGCCGCGCGCACCGTGAAGGAGCGCGTGCCCGACGTCGTCCCGCTGAACCTCTACGCCGGCCGCGCGGCGGGCGAGGCCACGTCGATGCAGGGCTTCGAGATGCTGCTGTACGGCACCGGCGACGAGCTGTACGACGCGGACAGCAAGAAGTGGATCACCGGCTCGCAGGGGTTCCGCGACGCGCTCGCCTTCTACGACGGCGTCTACTCCGAGGGGCTGGGCCCGGACACCTCCCTGATGCTCGACGCCGCCCTGGGCAGCCGGGTGAGCACCGAGCTGCTGCCGCAGGGCCGCATGGCCATGGCGATCGACGGCTCCTGGCTGCCCGGCGCGTGGATCTCCGGGGAGAACGAGTGGCCGGAGTGGGAGCAGACGATGGGCATCGCCGCCATGCCCACCAAGGACGGCCAGGCCCCCGGGCGCACCTCCATGTCCGGCGGCTGGCTGCTCTCGGTCGGCGCGAACGCCGCCGACCCGCAGGCCGCCTTCGACTTCATCACCGTCGCGCTCAACCGCGAGAACACGCTGAAGTACGACACCGAGAACAGCCAGATCGCCGTGCGCCGCGACGTCGCCGAGGACCCCGCGTACCTGGGGTACAACCCGTCCTTCGCGTTCTTCTCCTCCCTGGTGCCGGTGACGAACTTCCGCCCGGCGACCCCGGACTACTCGCAGATCTCGGCGAACATCCAGGTCGCCGCCGAGGCCGTGGCCACCGGCAGCCTGAGCCCGGAGGAGGCCGCCGCCGACTACGACGAGGGCCTGGTCGGCATCGTCGGCGAGGACCGCACGCAGGCGGCGGGCTGACCGTGACCACCGCGCTCGCGACCCGCGGCCCGCGCCGGGCGCCGGCGACCCCCGCCCGGCGCGGGCCCGGCGCCCTCCTCAAGCTCGCCCCCCTGCTGCCGGCCGTCGCGCTCATGCTGGTGTTCCTCGCCGGGCCCGTCGCCTACGCGCTGTACGGCTCGCTGACCAACACCGCGCTCAGCGGCTACCGGGCCGCGAACCCGGAGTTCGTCGGCCTGGAGAACTACGCCCGGCTCCTGGGCAGCGGGGAGTTCTGGAGCTCCGCCTGGCTCACGCTCGTCTTCGTGGTGGCCTCGGCGGTGGTGGGGCAGAACGTCCTGGGCATGGCGGTCGCCCTGCTGCTGCGCGCCGCCGCGCGACCGGTGCGCTCGGCCGTCAGCGCGCTCGTCGTCACCGCGTGGATCCTGCCGGAGATCGTCGCGGCGTTCACCCTGTACGCGTTCTTCGCCGCCGACGGCACCCTCAACGCCGCCCTGGGGGCGGTGGGGGCCGACGGCACCGCCTGGCTGGTGTCGTTCCCCGTGGTGGCCGTCGTCCTGGCCAACGTCTGGCGCGGCACCGCCTTCTCGATGATGGTCTACGGCGCCGCCCTGGCCGAGGTGCCGCCCGACGTCACCGAGGCCGCCTCGCTGGACGGCGCCGGCGGCGTCCAGCGCTTCTTCCGCATCACCGTGCCGATGGTGCGCCGGGCCATCTCCACCAACCTCATGCTCACCACGCTGCAGACCCTGGGGGTCTTCACCCTCATCTGGGTGATGACCGGCGGCGGGCCCGGCACGCGCAGCTCCACCCTGCCGGTGCTGGCGTTCCAGGAGGCGTTCAAGTTCGCCCAGGTCGGCTACGGCACCGCCATCGCCGTCGTGACCCTCGTCATCGGCGCCGTGTTCGCCGCCGTGTACGTCCGCGTGCTCAAGCCGGAGGTGGACTGATGCCCGCGACGAGGACCGGGACCCGCGAGGGCGCCCCGCCCGCACCGGCGCCCGCCGCCCCCGCCCGCGCGGCGCTGCACGTGACCTCCCCCGGCCGGCGCGGGGCGGGCCTCGCCGCGAACCTCGCGCTGCTCGTCGTCGGCGCCGCCTTCCTGGTGCCGCTGGCCTGGATCGTGCTGGCCTCGCTGGACGCCGACGCCACCGTCTCCGTCGCGCTGCCCGACGCGCCGACGCTGGCGAACTTCCGCGACGTCCTCACCTACGACCTGACGCTGCGCCCGCTGTGGAACTCCCTGCTCGTCTCCGGCGGCGCGGCGGTGGTCACGGTGGTCGTCGCCACGCTGGCGGCCTACCCGCTCTCGCGCTACCGGATGCGGTTCAACCGCTCGTTCCTGTACGCGATCCTCTTCGGCAGCTGCCTGCCCATCACGGCCATCATGGTCCCGGTGTACGCGCTGTTCGTGGCGCTGGGGATGCTGGACTCCCTCACCGGGACCGTGCTGTTCCTGGCCGCCACGTCCCTGCCCATGGCGGTGTGGATGCTCAAGGGCTTCATGGACGGCGTGCCGGTCTCCCTGGAGGAGGCCGCCTGGGTGGACGGCGCCAGCGCCATGACGGCGCTGCGCCGCATCGTCGTGCCCCTCATGCGCCCGGGCACCGCCGTGGTGTTCATCTTCGTCTTCACGCAGGCGTGGGGGAACTTCTTCGTGCCCTTCGTGCTGCTGCTCGACCCCGCCCGCCAGCCCGCCGCGGTGTCCATCTACACCTTCTTCGGCACCAACGGCGCCGTCGCCTACGGCCAGCTCGCGGCCTTCTCCGTGCTGTACGCCACGCCCGTGCTCGTGCTGTACCTCGTCGTGCAGCGCCTCGCGGGCGGGTCGTTCGCGCTGGCGGGTTCCGTCAAGGGCTGATCGACTCGGCGAGGGACCCACCCACCCGCGACCCACCCCAGGAGCCGCCCCGTGCACGTCAACCCCGCCCTCGTCGAGATGCGCGTCGACCGCTTCGTGCGCGAGCGCCTCGACCCCGCGACGTACCGCCGGCGCGTGCCGCTGGAGGTGAGCGCGTGGCGGGCGCCGGGGGAGCCGGTGCCCTTCGCCGAGGCGGCCGCCGCCCCCTACGCGCCCTTCGCGGTCGGCACGGCGTGGGGGCGGCCCTGGGGCACCACCTGGTTCCGGCTCACCGGGCGCGTGCCGGAGGGGTTCGGCACCGGCGGCACCCGGGCGGAGGTGGTCGTCGACCTCGGCTACTCGCACGTGCAGCCCGGGTTCCAGGCCGAGGCGACGGCGTACCGGCCCGACGGGACGGTCGTCAAGGGCCTGCACCCGCGCAACCGGTACCTGCCGCTGGCCGCGGTCACCGGCGCCGACGGTGCCGTGGACGTGCTGCTGGAGGCGTCCTCCAACCCCGACGTCTCCGGCGACGGCGTCTTCGCCACCCCCACCCGCCTGGGCGACCCCGCCACCGCGGGCACCGACCCGCTGTACCGGTTCGCCGCCGCGGACCTGGCCGAGCTGGACGTGCAGGTGTGGGAGCTGCAGCAGGACGTGTGGACCCTGCGCGGGCTGCTGGCCGAGCTGCCCGCGACGTCCGCGCGGCGCGCGGAGGTGCTGCGCGCCCTGGACGACGCCGTCGACGCCGTGGACCCCTGGGACGTGGCGGGCACCGCCGCGGCGGGGCGGGCCGCGCTGGCCGCGGTGCTCGCGCAGCCGGCCTCGGCCAGCGCGCACCGCGTCACCGCCGTGGGCCACGCGCACATCGACTCCGCGTGGCTGTGGCCGACGCGGGAGACCGCGCGCAAGTGCGCGCGCACCTTCTCCAACGTCCTGGCCCTCATGGACGAGGACCCCGACCTGGTCTTCGCCGCCTCCTCGGCGCAGCAGTACGCCTGGGTGCGCGACAGCCAGCCGGAGCTGTTCGAGCGGATCAAGAAGCGCGTGGCCGAGGGCCGGTTCGTGCCCGTGGGCGGCATGTGGGTGGAGTCGGACACCAACATGCCCGGCGGGGAGGCCCTGGCCCGCCAGTTCGTCGCCGGCAAGCGGTTCTTCGCCGAGGAGCTGGGCGTGGAACCGCTGGACGTGTGGCTGCCGGACTCCTTCGGCTACACCGCCGCCATGCCGCAGATCGCCCGCGCCGCCGGGGCGCGCTGGTTCCTCACGCAGAAGCCGTCGTGGAACGAGGTCAACCGGATGCCGCACCACACCTTCGCGTGGGAGGGCATCGACGGCAGCCGCATCTTCACCCACTTCCCGCCGGCCGACACCTACAACTCCGACCTCGGCGGGGCGGACCTGGCGCGCGCCGAGCGGCAGTTCGCCGAGAAGGGCCGCGCGCGCACCTCCCTGCTGCCCTTCGGCTACGGCGACGGCGGCGGCGGCCCCACCCGCGAGATGCTCGCCGCGGCCGCGCGCACCCGCTCGCTGGAGGGCTCGCCCACCGTCGAGCTCGGCGGCCCGCACGGCTTCTTCCGCCGCGCCGAGGCCGAGTACCCCGACCCGCCGGTGTGGAGCGGGGAGGTGTACCTGGAGTTCCACCGCGGCACCTACACCTCCCAGGCGCGCACCAAGCGCGGCAACCGGCGCAGCGAGCACCTGCTGCGCGAGGCGGAGCTGTGGGCCGCCGCCGCGGCCGTGCAGCGCGGCGCGGCCTACCCGTACGAGGCGCTGGAGCGCCTCTGGCGCGTGGTGCTGCTGCAGCAGTTCCACGACATCCTGCCCGGCTCCTCCATCGCCTGGGTGCACCGCGAGGCCGAGGCCCGCTACGCCGAGGTCGCCGCGGAGCTGGAGGAGCTGATCGCCGCCGCCCAGCGCGCGCTGGCCGGGCGGGGCGAGCGGGCGGTGGTGTTCAACGCCTCGCCCTTCCCCCGCCACGGCGTCGCCGCGCTCGGGGCCGGGACCGCGCAGCCGGGCACCGGTGCGCGCGCCTCCGCCTCCGGGGAGGGGTACGTGCTGGAGAACGAGCGCGTCCGCGTCGCCCTCGACGGCGCCGGGCTGCTGACCTCCGTGCTGGACCTGGCCGCCGGGCGCGAGGTGCTGGCCCCCGGCGCCCGCGGCGGGCTGCTGCAGCTGCACCGCGACACCCCCACGCAGTGGGACGCCTGGGACGTCGACGAGCACTACCGCCGGCACACCACCGACCTCGACACCGCCGAGTCCGTGGAGCTGGTGCAGGACACCCCGCAGCGGGTGGCCGTGCGCGTGGTGCGCCGCTTCGGGGCCTCGCGCGTGGAGCAGGTGGTCTCGCTGGCCGCGGGCTCGGCGGCCGTGGAGCTGACCCTCGACGTGGACTGGCACGAGCGGCAGAAGCTGCTCAAGCTCGCCTTCCCCCTGGACGTGCACGCCGACCGCGCCGCCAGCGAGATCCAGTTCGGGCACGTGCTGCGGCCCACCCACACCAACACCTCCTGGGACGCGGCGCGCTTCGAGACGTGCGCGCACCGCTGGGTGCACGTGGGCGAGAACGGCTACGGCGCGGCCGTGGCCAACGACTCCACCTACGGGCACGACACCGGGCGCACCACCCGCGCC
Source organism: Kineococcus gurbantunggutensis (assembly GCF_050871925.1). Lineage (NCBI taxonomy): Bacteria > Bacillati > Actinomycetota > Actinomycetes > Kineosporiales > Kineosporiaceae > Kineococcus > Kineococcus gurbantunggutensis. Next base: position 708 of record NZ_JBJLSG010000136.1, on the reverse strand, counting down.
GACGGCGGCACCACCACGACGGTGCGGCTGTCGCTGCTGCGCGCGCCGCTGTTCCCCGACCCCGACGCCGACCAGGGCCGGCACGTGCTGCGCGCCTCGCTGCTCGTCGGCGCCGGGATCCCCGACGCGGTGCGCGAGGGGTACCGGCTGAACCTGCCGCTGCGCGAGGTGCGCGGCGCCGGTCCCGTCGAGCCGCTGCTCGCGGTCGAGGGCGAGGGGGTGGTCGTCGAGGCCGTCAAGCTCGCCGAGGACCGCAGCGGCGACGTGGTCGTGCGGCTGTACGAGGCGCACGGCGGGCGCGCCCGCGCCACCGTGCGCCCCTCCTTCGCGGCCGGCCCGGTGACCGAGACGGACCTGCTGGAGCGGGACGTGGCCGAACCCCGCGCCCTGCGCGGGGAGCACGAGGGCGCCGCGGTCGTGGAGCTGCGGCCCTTCCAGATCGCCACCCTGCGCTGGCGGCGCGCCTGAGGGCGGTGCAGCCGCCGCCCACCCCGTCGCCGTCCTCGTCGCCGGGCGGAAAATGCGCACGGGGGTTCACGCTGCGGAACTAGCGTGCTCGTGTCCGTCACCGCCTGGGCGGCGGACGCGCCGGCGGCCGTGAGGGGACCGGGGGGACCCCGCCGTCCCCCCCGCCCCCCCGGCGCCCACCGCGACACCCGAGGGGTCTCATGTCTATATCTCCCCCCGCACCGCGAACGCACAGGGGGG
>NZ_JBJLSG010000135.1:0-13897 GCF_050871925.1 Kineococcus gurbantunggutensis | reverse complement strand
CGCCCACCGCCGCCAGCCCCCCCCCCGCCCCCCCCCCCCCCCCCCCCCCCCCCCCCCCCCCCCCCCCCCCCCCCCCCCCCCCCCCCCCCCCCCCCCCCCCCCCCGCGGCCCGCCGGCCGCGCCGGCCACCGCTCCCGGCGCCGTCCGGTGGCGGCCGCCCTGGCGGGCACCTTCTCGCTGCTGGGCGTCGGCATCGCCGGGTTCCTCGTGCTCACCGGCCCGCAGACCGACGGGCCGGCCCCCGTGGCCGAGCTGCGCACGAGGCCCTCCAGCTCGCCGTCGTCGCCGCCGGCGCCCGCGACGGGCGGCGCACCGGCCCCGGCCACCGCCTCCCCGGCCGCGACGCCCACGGCCACCGCCGTCGGCGGCGCGCCGGCCACCCCGTGAGCTGGCCGCCCGGGGCCGGTGAGCGGGGCGCCCGCCCCGGCGGGGACGGCCCGCGCGACCCCTGGTCCGGCCCGCCGCAGCACGACGCCCCGGCCTGGGGCGCCGCGCCCTGGTCCTCGCCCACCGACGGCCGCGGTCCGGACCCCCTGGCCCGTCGCGACGCGCACCACGACGCGCCCCACGACGCGCACGGCGGCTCGCACGGGTCCGACCCGTACGGCCCGCCGGGCGGGCAGGACCCGCAGTGGCAGGCCTGGCCGCCGCCGGCGCCCCCCGCGCGCCGCAGCGGGCGCAGCGCCCGCGCGCTCGGCGCCGGGTCCGCGGTGCTGCTGCTGGGGGTGGTCGGCGGCCTCGCCGGGGGCCTGCTGCAGGACCGCTGGGACGGCACGCGCTCGTACCCCTCGGTCACCCTCGCCGCCCCCGCCCCGGGCAGCACCGAGCGCCCCGCGGGGACCGTGGCGGCCATCGCCGCCGCCGCCCTGCCCAGCGTCGTGGCCCTGCAGGTGCAGGGCGAGCAGGGCTCGGGCACCGGCTCGGGCTTCGTCCTCGACGCCGGCCTGGACGGCGGGTCGGCGGCGTTCGTGCTCACCAACAACCACGTCGTCGCCGGCGCCTACGACGACGGCGTCACCGTGCTGTTCCAGGACGGCGCGCAGGCCGCCGGCGAGGTCGTCGGCGCCGACGCCTCCTACGACCTGGCCGTGGTGCGCGTGGAGCGCAGCGGCCTGCGCGCGCTGCGCATGGGCGACTCCGGCAGCGTCGTCGTGGGCGACCCGGTGGTGGCCGTCGGGGCCCCGCTGGGCCTGCAGGGCACCGTCACCGAGGGCATCGTCTCGGCGCTGAACCGCCCGGTGTCCGCCGGCGGCGAGGGCGCGGGCGCGGCCTCGTACATCCAGGCCATCCAGACCGACGCGGCGATCAACCCGGGCAACTCCGGCGGGCCGCTGCTCAACGACCGCGGCGAGGTGGTCGGCGTCAACTCCGCCATCGCCTCCCTGACCGGCGGCGCCGCCGGCAGCGCCGCCGGCAGCATCGGGCTGGGCTTCTCCATCCCCTCCGAGCAGGCCCGCCGCACCGCCGAGCAGCTCATCCGCACCGGCCGCGCGGTGCACCCGGTGATCCGGGTCTCGCTGGACAACCAGTACGGCGGCGAGGGCGTGCGCATCCTGGACCAGCCCGGCGCCGTGCAGGGCGGCGGACCGGGGGACCGGGCGGGCCTGCGCCCGGGGGACGTGGTCCTCGCCATCGACGACCGCCCCGTCACCGACCCGGCCGAGCTCATCGTCGACATCCGCGCCCGCCAGCCCGGCGACACGGTGACCCTGACCGTCCGCCGGGGTGGTCAGGACCTGCAGGTGCCCGTGACGCTCGAAGCCGACGGTTAGGATCCCCACGTGTTCGGCATCAACGGGGGCGAGCTGATCGTCCTCCTCGTCGTGGCCCTGGTCGTCCTCGGACCCGAGCGGCTGCCGCAGTACGCCGAGCAGCTCGCCCACCTGGTGAAGTCGGTGCGCCGCTTCGCCAAGGGCGCTCAGGCTCAGATGCGCGAGGAGCTCGGCCCGGAGTTCGACGACATCGACTGGCAGAAGCTCGACCCGCGCCAGTACGACCCGCGCCGCATCGTGCGCGACGCGCTGTCGGACGTGTGGGACGACGAGCCGGCCCCGGCGAAGAAGAACAGCGGCGCGCGCGCCGCGTCGGCCGCCGGCGCCGGCGCGGGGAGCGGCGGGGTGAACCTGCGCAAGGAGCAGGCGCCGGCCGCGGTCCCCTTCGACGAGGACGCCACCTGAGGCGTCCCCGCCCGGCGCCGGCGGCGCGCGGGCGGGGACCGGTGCGCCTCAGGCGACGCTGACGCCCAGGCGCCGCCCGGCCAGGCCGCGCGGGCGAGTGGCCAGCGTGCGCGCCAGGTCCCGCAGCGCCACCGACGCGGGGCAGTCCGGGTCGCTGAGCACCACCGGCAGCCCGGCGTCGCCGCCCTCGCGCAGCGCCACGTCCATCGGCACCTGACCCAGCAGCGGCACGGGCGCGCCCAGCCGCTCCGTCAGCGAGTCCGCGACCCGCCGCCCGCCGCCGGTGCCGAAGACCTCCAGGCGCTGCCCGTCCGGCAGCTGCAGCCAGCTCATGTTCTCCACCACGCCCACGACCCGCTGGGACGTCTGCGCGGCCACCGCCCCGGCCCGCTCGGCGACCTCGGCGGCCGCGGCCTGCGGGGTCGTCACCACGAGCACCTCCGCGCCCGGCAGCAGCTGGCCGACGCTGATGGCGATGTCGCCGGTGCCCGGGGGCAGGTCCAGCAGCAGCACGTCCAGGTCGCCCCAGAAGACCTCCGAGGCGAACTGCTGCAGCGCGCGGTGCAGCATCGGACCGCGCCAGGCCACCGGCTCGTTGCCGGGCACGAACATCCCGATGGAGATCACCCGCACCCCGTGCCCCGTCGGCGGCAGGATCATGGAGTCGACCTTGGTGGGCCGGCCGGTGATGCCGAGCAGGCGCGGCACCGAGAAGCCGTGCACGTCGGCGTCGAGCACCCCGACGCGCAGGCCGTCGGCGGCCATGGCCGCGGCCAGGTTCACGGTGACGCTGGACTTGCCCACCCCGCCCTTGCCGGAGGCGACGGCGTAGACGCGGGTGAGGTTGCCCGGCTCGTTGAAGCGGATGGTGGGCGCGGCCTGGGTGGTGCCGCGCAGCTTCACGGTCAGCGCGGCGCGCTGCTCGGGCGTCATCTCGCCGAAGTGCACCCGCGCGCCGCGGGTGCCGGGCACGCCGCGCACGGCGGCGGTGACGTCGCCGGTGAGCTTGTCGCGCATCGGGCAGCCGGCGATCGTCAGCAGCACCTTCACGTCCACGACGCCGTCGGCGCCGACGTCGACGCGCTCGACCATCCCCAGCTCGGTGATGGGCCGGTGCAGTTCGGGGTCGTTCACCGCGGACAGGGCGGTGCGGACGTCGTCGGGCGTGGGCAGCACGCCGCCAGGGTACGTGCGCCCCGCCGCGGGCACCGCTCGTGGGCAGCGCTCGTGGGCAGCGCCGGGGCACCGCCGCCCGGTGGGCGTCAGCCGGCGGTGACGCGCACGACCTCCTCGAAGGTCGTCTCCCCGCGCATCGCCTTCGCCAGCGCGGAGGCGCGCAGCGTGCTCATGCCGATGCGCGCGGCCTCCTCGCCCAGCGCGGACTCCGTGGGCGTGGTCATGAGGACCTTGCGCACGCCGGGGGTGACGTCGAGGACCTCGTACACCGCGGTGCGCCCGCGGTAGCCGGTGCCGCCGCAGTCCGGGCAGCCGGTGCCGCGCAGCGGGGTGGCGTCGAGGATGTCCTCGATCGTCAGGCCCAGCAGCGCCAGGGTCTCCTCGTCGGGGATGTAGCCGTCGGCGCACGAGTCGCACGGGCGGCGCACCAGGCGCTGGGCGATCGCGGCGGTCAGGGAGCTGGCCACCAGGAACGGCGCCGCGCCCATGTCCACCAGGCGGGTCAGGGCCCCGACCGCGGAGTTGGTGTGCAGGGTCGTCAGCACCAGGTGACCGGTCATCGACGCCTTCAGCGCCAGCTCGGCCGTCTCGGCGTCGCGGACCTCGCCGATGAGGACGATGTCGGGGTCCTGGCGCAGCACCGAGCGCAGCCCCGCGGAGAACGTCATGCCCACCTTGGCGTTGACCTGCACCTGCGTGATGCCGGGCAGCTGGACCTCGACGGGGTCCTCCAGCGTGATGATGTTCTTCTCCGGCGACATCGTCGCGTGGATGGCCGCGTACAGGGTGTTCGTCTTGCCGGAGCCGGTGGGGCCGGTGATGAGCACCAGGCCCTGCGGCACGCTCAGCGCCCTGGTGAAGACCTCCAGCTGCTCGGGCTCGAAGCCCAGCGACTCCAGGCTCGGCACGTCGTCGCCGCGGGTGAGCAGGCGGATGACGACCTTCTCGCCGTGCAGCGCCGGCAGCGTGGAGACGCGGCAGTCGATGGCGGCGCCGTCGACGGTGACGCGGGTGCGGCCGTCCTGCGGCACGCGCCGCTCGGAGATGTCCAGCCCCGAGATGATCTTGATGCGACTGATGACGCTGGGCGCGACGCGCTTGGGCGCGCTCATCACGTCGCGCAGCAGGCCGTCGACGCGGAAGCGCACCCGCAGGCCGTCGCGCTGGGACTCCAGGTGGATGTCCGAGCAGCGCAGCCGCACCGCGTCGGACAGGATCCGGTTGACGAGCTTGACGATGGGCGCGTCGTCGTCGACGGAGCCGTTGAGGGCCGCCAGCGGGTCCTCGTCGTCGTCGTCGGAGGCCTCCTCCACCATGCGGCTGACCTGCGAGGTGTCCTCGGTCAGCGACCAGGCGCGCGCCAGGTGGTCGCGGATCTGCGAGTCCATCGCCACGACGACGTGCAGCTCGGGGGTGCGGGTGTAGAGCTTGACGTCGTCCAGCGCCAGCACGTTCGTGGGGTCCGCCGCGGCCACCAGCAGGTACTCCGGCGTCTTGTCCAGCACCAGCACGCGGCAGCGCTCGGCCACCGCGCGCGGCAGCAGGCGCACCACGTCCGGGGCGATGCTCACGCGGGACAGGTCCACGTGCTCCAGGCTCAGCAGGTCCGCCAGGCACACCGCCAGCTCGGCCTCGGAGACCAGGCCGAGGTCGACGAGGATCTGCCCCAGGCGGCGGCGCGGGCCCTCGGCGTTGCGCTGCTCGTTGAGCGCGTGGTCGAGGTCCTCCGGCAGCAGCAGGCCCTTCTCGACGAGCACGTCGCCGAGGCGCCTGCGGGTCTGCCCCGCCGGCGCGGGGGCGCCGGAGCGGGCGTCGTCGAGAGTCGTCACGGGACGTGCATCGGCACGAGCCGCCCTCAGCTGGAGCCCTCGTCCCCCGTCCGCCCCGCGGCCGCGCTCGCGGCCCCGTCCACCACGTCGCCCGCGGTGCCCGCGGTGCCCGCGTCGCCCGCGTCGCCCGCGGCGCCGGCCCGGGCCGCGGCGTCGGCGGTGCCGTCACCGGCGTCCCCGGTCCCCGCGGCGGGTGCGGCGGGTGCGGCGCGCTCGCGGGACGGCTTGCCGCCCGGGGCGTCCACGCGCTTGCGCTTCTTGGCGCCCTTGCGCTTGCCGGGGTCGCGGTCCTCGCGCCCGGGCTCCTCCTGCTGCAGCTCCTCCAGCACGCTGCGCAGCTCCGAGCGCACGAAGTCGCGGGTGGCCACGTCGCGCAGCGCGATGCGCAGCGCCGCCACCTCGCGGGTCAGGTACTCGGTGTCGGCCAGCCCGCGCTCGTCGCGGGCGCGGTCCTGCTCGTTCAGGACGCGGTCGCGGTCGTCCTGGCGGTTCTGCGCCAGCAGGATCAGCGGCGCGGCGTAGGACGCCTGCAGGGACAGGATGAGGGTGAGCAGCGTGTAGTTCAGCGCCCGCGGGTCGAACTGCAGCCGCTCGGGCAGGAAGGTGTTCCACGCCAGCCACAGCGCCACGAAGCACGTCATGTAGACGAGGAAGCGCCCCGTGCCCATGAAGCGGGCGAACGCCTCGCTGGCCCGGCCGAAGGCGTCGGGGTCCACCTGCGGGCGCACCAGCAGCTGCCGGCGCGCCTCGCGCGGGGTGTCCAGGCCGACGGCCTTGCGGTCGTCCGCGCGGTCCCGGCGCAGCAGGCGCCGGCTCTCGCGGTCAGCCACGTCCCACCTCGAAGACCTCCTCCTCGGCGTCGCGCCAGTCCTGGGGCAGCAGGTGGTCCAGCACGTCGTCGGCGGTCACCGCGCCCAGCAGGTGCCCGTCCTCGTCCACCACCGGCAGGGAGACGAGGTTGTACGCGGCCAGCTGGCGGGTGACGCCCTGCAGCGTCTCCTCCGGGGCCAGCGGCTCCACGTCGGTGTCCACGACCTGCCCCAGCGGCGTCTGCGGCGGCTCGCGCAGCAGCCGCTGCAGGTGCGCGGTGCCCAGGTAGCGCCCCGTGGGCGTCTCCAGCGGCGGGCGGCACACGTACACCGCCGTGGCCAGCGGCGGCGTCAGCTCCTCGCGGCGCACCTGCGCCAGCGCCTCGGCCACGGTGGCGTCGGGGGCGAGGACCACGGGGTCGGAGGTCATCAGACCGCCGGCGGTGTGCTCGTCGTAGGCCAGCAGCCGGCGCACCGGGTCGGCGTCGTCGGGCTCCATGAGCGCCAGCAGCCGCTCGGCCTGCTCGGGGGGCAGCTCGGAGAGCAGGTCCGCGGCGTCGTCGGGCTCCATCTCCTCCAGCACGTGCGCGGCGCGGTCGCCCTCCAGGGCGGAGAGGATCTCCACCTGGTCGTCCTCGGGCAGCTCCTCCAGCACGTCGGCCAGGCGCTCGTCGTCCAGGGCGGCGGCCACCTCCCGGCGCCGCTTGGGGGTCAGCTCGTGGATGACCTCCGCCAGGTCGGTGGCGCGCAGCTCCTCGAAGGCGGCCAGCAGGTTCGTGGCGCCCTGGTCGGCGTCGGGGATCGTCAGGCCCGCCACCGCGCCGACGTCCACGGTCATCGTCTCCCCGCGCCGGCGCAGCCGGCCGCCCAGGCCGCGCGGGGCGCTGCCGCGGCGCACGAAGAGCTTGGTCAGGTTCCAGTCGCGCGCCCGGGCCTGCTCCAGGCCCAGGTCCTCGATGGTGGCCTGCCCGCTGCCGTCGGCCAGCTCGACCGTGCGGTCCAGCAGCTCGCCCAGCAGCAGCGTCTCGGTGCTGCGCTGCTCGAAGCGGCGCATGTTCACCAGGCCGGTGGTGAGGACCTGGCCGGTGTCCACGCTGGTCACCCGCGTCATGGGCACGAACACCCGGCGGCGGCCGGGGACCTCCACCACCAGGCCGATGACGCGGTGCGGGCCCCGCGGGCGCAGCACCCCCACCACGTCGCGGACCCGCCCCACCTGGTCGCCCTGCGGGTCGAACACCGACGTGCCCGCCAGCCGGGCGGCGAAGACGCGCTTGGGGGAACCGGTCACCGCCTCAGGCTAGAGCCCGGGCGCCCCGCGGCCGGGCGCGGGGAGCGGGCCCGATCTCGGCGCGCGGGAGCGGCGGCGCCCTCCTACCGTGGCGCCATGGCCAAGGAGAGCAAGAAGCTGAAGGCGTCCGGGGACCCCCTCTACACCGTCCCCGGACTCTCGAACGAGCAGGGCGGCGAGGTCGCCGCCATCCTGCAGAACCGCCTCACCGCCCTCACGGACCTGCACCTGACCCTCAAGCACGTCCACTGGAACGTGGTGGGCCCGAACTTCATCGCGGTGCACCAGATGCTCGACCCGCAGGTGGACGCCGCGCGCGAGATGGCCGACGCCGTCGCCGAGCGCATCGCCACCCTGGGCCAGTCGCCCGTGGGCACCCCCGGCGCCCTGGTCGCCGAGCGCGACTGGGACGACTACTCCATCGGTCGCGCCGGCGCCATCGAGCACCTCGGCGCGCTCGACCTGGTCTACGCGGGCGTCATCCGCGACCACCGCTCCGCCATCGAGGCCACCGGCGAGATCGACCCGGTGACCGAGGACCTGCTCACCAGCCAGGCCGGCCAGCTGGAGCAGTACCACTGGTTCGTGCGCGCGCACCTGGAGACCTCCGGCGGCGAGCTGTCCACCGCCGGCGCGCAGAGCGAGGTGCAGGCCACCCGCAAGGCCGGCGAGCGCGCCGGCGCCAAGCGCCAGACCGCCTGACGCACCCGCCCGGCGAGCGCCGGGCCGACGGCGCCCGGCGCGGGCACGATCACCGCGCCGGGCGCGTTGTCGCTGCTGGGAGGGGCCGTGCGGGCCCCGCGCCCCGCCCGGGAGGGGCGGGGCTGGACGAACCGGTGAGGATGTCGCCATGTCGAACCTCGGGCCCATGGGCGGCCAGCAGCGCCTGGCCGCCCCCACTCCGCCGCAGGGGGAGGCGATCGGCCGCTACGGCACGTACACCGAGGCCCAGCGCGCCGTCGACTTCCTCTCCGACGAGCACTTCCCCGTGCAGAACGTCACGATCGTCGGCAACAACCTGCAGATGGTCGAGCGCGTCACGGGGCGCCTGACCTACGGGCGCGCCGCCGGGGCCGGCGCGGCCTCCGGCGCCTGGTTCGGCCTGCTCATCGGCCTGATGCTCTCGGTGTTCGGCAACGCCGGCACCGCCGGGCTGTTCACGGGCCTGCTCGTCGGCGCCGGCTTCGGGATGCTCTTCGCCGTCATCTCCTACGCCCTGACCGGCGGCCGGCGCGACTTCACCTCCGCCAGCCAGATCGTGGCCTCGGAGTACGTCGTGCTGTGCCTGCCGCAGATGTCCGGCCAGGCCCGCCAGGTGCTCTCCAAGCTGCCCAACGGCTTCGGCCGCGCGGGCGGCGGGCAGGGCGCCGCCTGGGGCGCGCCGCAGGACCCGCAGGGCCCGCCCCCGCCGCAGGGCCCGCGCGGCGGCGGCTCGCACGCCGCCGGCCCGGGCGCCTGGAGCGCGCCCGACGCCCCCGGCCCGCAGGGCTGGATGCCGCCGCCGCAGCCGGGCAGCGGTCCCGCCGCGCCGCCGCCGCCGCCCGCGAGCGCGCAGGCCCCGCAGCCGGAGGCCGAGCCGGACCTGTCCGGGCCCACCTACGCCGAGAAGGTCGAGGAGCAGCGCCGCGCCCGCCGCGCCGCCGAGCAGCGCGCCCGCGAGGAGCAGGGGGGCGGCGGGCAGGGCTGAGGCCCCGCCCCGCACGCGCGAGCAGGGCCCCGCCGCCGCGGCGGTCGGGGCCCTGCTCGTGCTCGGGCGCCTCAGGCGCGCAGCGAGGCCATCCACGCCTCCACGGCGTCGGGGTCGCGCGGCAGCGCCGCGGAGAGGTTCTCCACGCCGTCCTCGGTGACCAGCACGTCGTCCTCGATGCGCACGCCGATGCCGCGCAGCTCCGCCGGGGCCAGCTCGTCCTCGCTCTTGACGTACAGGCCCGGCTCGATGGTGAAGACCATGCCCGGGCGCAGCTCGGCGTCCAGGTACATCTCCCGGCGCGCCTGCGCGCAGTCGTGCACGTCCAGGCCCAGGTGGTGGCTGGTGCCGTGGGCCATCCAGCGGCGGTGGTACTGCCCCTCCGGGCCCAGCGAGGTGCCGGCGTCCACCGGCAGCATCCCCCACGCCGAGAGCCGGTCGGCGATCACGCGCATCGCCGCCTCGTGCACCTCCCGGAAGCGCACGCCGGGCCTGGCCACGGCGAAGGCGGCGTCCGCGGCGTCGAGCACCGCCTGGTAGACGCGGCGCTGGGCGTCGCTGAAGCGGCCGTCCACCGGCAGGGTGCGGGTGACGTCGGCGGTGTAGAGGGAGTCGGCCTCCACGCCGGCGTCCAGCAGGAGCAGGTCGCCGGGGCGCACCGGCCCGTCGTTGCGGATCCAGTGCAGCGTGCAGGCGTGGTCGCCGGCGGCGGAGATCGTCTCGTAGCCCACGCCGTTGCCGGCCACGCGCGCGGTGCCGTCGAAGGCGGCCTCCACCACGCGCTCGCCGCGCGGGTGGCCCACGGCGCGCGGCAGCGCGCGCACGACCTCCTCGAAGCCGGTGACGGTGGCGGCCACCGCCTCGCGCAGCTGCTGCACCTCCCACTCGTCCTTGACCAGGCGTAGCTCGGACAGGGCGGTGACCAGCTCCTCGTCGGCGGCGCGCACCTGCGCGGCGTCCCCGGTGCGCAGCGGGGACAGCAGCGCGGTGACGGCCGGGTCGGCGTCGGCGACCACGCGCAGGCCCGCCGTGGAGGCCTCGGCCACCGAGGCGCCGAGCTCGTCGGCCAGCAGCGCCACGTCGCGGCACGCCAGGCCGGTGACGGCCCCCTGCGCGGCCAGGCTCGGCCGCGGGCCCACCCACAGCTCGCCGTAGCGGGCGTCGGCGTAGAACTCCTCGGAGTCGCGGCTGCCCTGCGGGCGCAGGTACAGCACCGCCTCGTGCCCGGCGTCCCCGCCCTCCCCGGCCCCCGCGCCGCCGCCGCGCGGGTGCAGCACGAGCACCGCGTCGGCCTCGCGGTCGGTGCCCAGCCCCGTCAGGTGCGCGAACGCCGAGTGCGGGCGGTAGCGGTAGTCGGTGTCGTTGGAGCGGCGCACCAGCGGCCCGGCGGGCACCACGAGCACCTCGCCGGGGAACAGCGAGGAGAGCACCCCGCGCCGGCGCGCGGCGTGCGGGGCGGAGGCGGCCGGCGCGGTGTCCTCGGCCGGGCGCGGGCCCCAGCCCTCGGCGATGAAGCGGCGGAAGGCCGCCGAGCGGGGCAGCGTGCGGTGCGACTTGGCGTCCTCGGCGCCGGGCCCGCCCGCCGGGGCGCTCTGCTCGCCCTCGGGGTGCTGCGCGTCGAGGAGGTCCGCCACGGGCAGCTCCCCGCCCGCGGCGGTGCCGGGCTCGGTGGTGGTCGACTGGGTCGCGGCAGCGGTCACCGGCCCATCATCGCCCCTGCGCCCGGCCGCTGTCCGCCCCCCCGACCCGCCCCGCGCGCCATCACGGACAGTCACCGCCAGGTTGACGGCGTGCGCGGGGCGTAGGACGGTGAGGCATGAGCGGCACGGCGAGGTGCCCCCGCTGCGACGACGCGGTGCGGGCCCCCAGCATCTGGCACTCCTCGGCGACCTGCGCGTCCCACGGCGCGGTCGTCCCCCTGCAGCCGGCGCAGCCCGCCGACGCGGCGCACCTGTCCTGGATCGCCCGGCACTCCGAGGTGCCGGTGTGGCTGCCGTGGCCGCTGCCGCCGGGATGGCTGGTCACCGGGACCCGCTGCGTGCGCGACGACCGGCACGACGCGCAGGCCGTCGTCGTGGCCGTCAGCGGCCCGCACCACGGCCCGCCCGGCGGCCCGCCGGTGGCGGAGATGCTGCTGGTCTCCGAGCAGCCCGGCACCGGCCTGGGCGCCCACCTGGCCGGCCGCGAGGACGTCGACCCCGGCGACGGCCTGGTCGCCGGCGCCCCGGCGGCGCGCGCGCACGCCGGCGGCACCGTCGCCCCGCTGTGGCCGGTGCCCGCCGAGGGCGACCGGGCGGTGCTGGTGGGGGAGGCCGGCGGCGTGTGGCTGTGGGCGCTGCTGTGGCCGGCGGCCGCGGGCGCCACCGTCCTGGACGACCTGGAGCTCGTGGACCTGCGCCAGCGCGAGCACCCCCCGGACGTGCCGTGCGGGGCGATGTCACCGCGCGTGCAGTGGTCCTGACCGGACCGGTGCCCCGTCACTCTACGTGCGCAGGAGCGGTCCCCGCCGGTCGGTAAGCTCGCCCGGTGCGCATCGACCTGCACACGCACTCCACCGCGTCCGACGGCACCGAACCACCCTCCGGGGTCGTCCGGTCCGCCGCCCGGGCCGGCCTGGACGTCGTGGCCCTCACCGACCACGACACCACCGACGGCTGGGCCGAGGCGCTGGACGCCGGCGAGCGGCTCGGGGTGCGCGTGGTCCCCGGCATGGAGGTCAGCTGCCTGGTGCGCGGGGTCTCCGTGCACCTGCTGTCCTACTGGCACGACCCCGCCGACGCGGCCCTGGAGGGCATGCTCGACGCCTCGCGCACCTCCCGGCGCACCCGCGCGCGCCGCATGGTCGAGCGGATGACCCCCGAGACCGGCCTGCGCTGGGACGACGTCCTGGCGCACGTGCACGGCGAGGCCACCATCGGCCGGCCCCACATCGCCGACGCCCTCGTCGCCGCCGGCCTCGTCGCCGACCGCGACGAGGCCTTCGCCACGCTGCTGTCCGGCCGCAGCCCGTACTTCGTGCCGCACACCGCGCCCGACCCGCTGGAGGCGATCGCCCTGGTGCGCGCCGCCGGCGGGGTCCCCGTCCTGGCGCACCCGGCCGCCTCCAAGCGCGGCAGCTGCGTCGGCGACGCCGACGTGGAGGCCATGGTCGGCGCGGGGCTGCTGGGCCTGGAGGTCGACCACCGCGACCACAGCGACGACGAGCGCCGCCACCTGCGCGAGCTCGCCCGCTCCCTGGACCTGCTCGTCACCGGCTCCAGCGACTACCACGGCACCGGCAAGCGCAACCTCCTCGGCGAGAACACCACCGCGCCGGAGGTGCTGCAGGAGATCGAGTCCCGCGCCCGCGGCGCCGCCGCGGCCCGCGAGGTCCGCGGCGCGTGAACTGGCAGCTCTTCGGCGAGACCTTCGTCACCCTGTTCGTCATCATGGACCCGCTGGGGACGGTGCCGATCTTCCTGGGCCTGACCGCCCCCTTCACGGTGGCCGAGCGCTCGCGCGCGGCCCGGCAGGCCGTCCTGGTCGCCTTCGGCGTCATCGTCGCCTTCGCCCTGTTCGGCCAGCGCATCCTGGACTACCTGCACATCAGCCTGCCCGCCCTGCAGGCCGCCGGCGGCCTGCTGCTGCTGCTCATCGCGCTGGAGCTGCTCACCGGCAAGGGCGACGAGCCGACCTCCACCGTCGGCGTCAACGTCGCCCTGGTGCCGCTGGGCACGCCGCTGCTGGCCGGGCCCGGCGCCATCGTCGCCACGATGGTCTACGTGCAGCAGTCGCGCGGCTGGGACGACCACCTGGCCATCGCCGCGGGCGTCGTGGCCGTGCACGTCACCCTCTACCTGGCGATGCGCTTCGCGGGGCTGGTGCACCGGGTCCTGGGCGACTCCGGCGTCCTGCTCGTCACCCGCGTGGCCGGCCTGCTGCTGTCGGCCATCGCCGTGCAGCTCGTCGCCGACGCGGTGCGCGCCTTCGTCACCGGCCAGGCCTGAGAGCCGGGCCCTCAGGCACCGCCCCCGCCTCAGGCGGGCGAGCCCGGTCCCCGCAGCGGCGCCAGCGCGGCCAGCGCGGCGGTCAGCTCCTCCTCGCCGGGCGCGTGCGGGGCGCCGCTGAACAGCTCCCGCGCCCACCCCGGCAGCAGCGCCACCGCCAGCGCGTCCGCGCGCAGCCACGGCGGCGGCGCCGCGCCCAGCGGCGGGAACGGCGTGCGCGGGCGGCGCGCACCGCCCTGCGCGCCCACGGCGCCCAGCGCCCGCTCCCCGGCGGCCTCGCGCCGCACCTGCTCCACGTCGGCCTCGACCTCCGCCGCGGAGCCGGGCAGGTCGTCGGGCTCGGCGCCCAGCAGCACCGCGCTGGCGCGCTGCTCGAGCACGTAGCGCTCGGCGTCCTGCGCCGCCGGGCCCGCCCCGCCCGCCGCGGCGGCGCGCAGCACCGCCCACACCCGCAGCGCGTGCCGCAGCGCGGCGCTGTCCGGGTCGGCGCCCTCGGCCCGCACGTGCACGTCGCCGTCGACGGCGCGCTCGCGCGCGGCCAGGGCCAGCGCCCGGCACGGGTCGGTGCCCGCCGCGCGCAGCAGCGCCGCCGCCGACCCGGCGCGCTGCCAGCGCTCGCGCGGGTCGCGGGCCGTCAGCCGCCGCAGCAGCGGGTGCAGCTCCTCCACGAGCCCGGCGCACAGCAGGGCCACCTCCAGGGCGGGCCCGGCGTGCAGGCTCGCGGACGGCCCGGCCGGGCTCGGTGCGGCACCGGAACCGGAGGTCGTGTCACGAACGCGCACGGCCCCCACCCTGCGGGGTGGGGGCCGTGATCGCAGCTCGAGGGTCAGTCGCCGGCGGTCGCCGGCTCCTGCACCGCGACGGCGCCGGCGGTGGCGGCCGCGGCCGCCGACCAGCGGGTGCGGGTGCGGCGCCCGCGCGGGGCCGCGGCCTCCGGCGGCG
>NZ_JBJLSG010000134.1:0-13970 GCF_050871925.1 Kineococcus gurbantunggutensis | reverse complement strand
CGCTGCGGGGGCGGCGCCCCGGCCCGGCGACCGCCCCCCCCCCCCCCGCCCCCCCCCCCCCCCCCCCCCGCCCCCCCCCCCCGCAGCACCGCCCCGGCCGCAACGTTCAGGTCCCCGCGCACGCGCACGCCGCCGGGCACGGCGGCCGCGCGCAGCGTCCCGGCGGCGACGGTGACGTCGCCCCCGCCCAGGGCGCACGCCGAGGCGGCCGCGAGGGTGCCGCCCTCGACCCGGGCGCCGCCGGTGAAGGAGTTCTCCCCGGTGAGCGTCAGCTCCCCGGAGCCGCGCTTGACGAGGCGGCCGCGGCCGTCGACGTCGTTGCGCCAGGTGTCGGCGGCGTGGAAGCCGCCGGCGGCGGCGTCCATGTCGACCTCCACGCGCCCGTCCAGGCGCCCGTAGCCGTCGGCGGCGGCGAACAGGTCCAGGCGCCCCCACTGCTCGGGCCCGTCGAGCACCGGGTACCCCGAGGGCAGGGCGGTGGTGCGCAGCACCTCCCGGCGCTGCGCGGCGCTGAGGTACGGCAGGCGCGTCTCCAGCAGGACCTCCGCGCCGCGCGGCACGACGGCCTCGCGGCGCGGGCCGCGGCGGGGGAAGCCGTAGGTGAGGCGTTCGCGCACGGCGGCGCGGTTGGCGGCGCGGTCGGCGTACGGGTCGGCGGCGCCGGCCTCGGCGGGGTGGGCGGCGAACCAGGCGGCGGCCTGCTCGCGCGCGGCGCGCTTGAGGTCGGCGTTGGCCGGGTCGTGCAGGGCGGCCGCGGCCAGGGCGGTGGCGAGCACGCGGCCGCCGACGACGTCCAGCGGGGAGTGCATGCCGGAGACGATCCGGCTGTCGGAGAGCTCGAAGGCGCGGGTGAGCAGCTCCTGGAACCGCTCGGGCACGGCGTGGGCCAGGGCCAGGGCGGCCAGGTGGAAGGCGTTGGTGTGGCCGCTGGGGAAGCCGCCGTCCTCGGCGGGGTCCTCGCCGCGCTGGCGCAGCAGCTGGGGGGCGACGACGACCTCGGAGTCGTAGACGGGGAACCCGAACGCGTCGGTGCGCCCCGTGGGCGCCACGGTGGCGCCGTCGCCGCGCAGGCGCCACGGCCGCGGGTACTGGTACGCCAGCTTGGAGGGGTTGCCCGAGGCGGCCGGGCCGCGCACGGTGTTCACCAGGCGCACGACGGCGCCCAGCTCGGAGCTCTCCGAGCCGGCGCCCAGCGCGGAACCGGGGGGCGCATCGGCGGGCAGCTCGTCGCTCACCCTCGCCGGCGGGGTGCCGTCGGGGGCGGAGGTGATGCCGGTGACGGCCAGCGAGCCGCGCAGGTAGGCGGCGGTGAGCGGGCCCAGGCCAGCCAGGACGGCGTGGCTCTGGTGCTGGCGGTCGTGGACGAACGCCGCGCGGGCCTGCTCGTCGGTGCGCCGGCGCGTGACGTCGACGACGTGGCGGACGTTGGCGCGCAGCACGGCTCGGTCGCGGGCGCGGCCGGTGTCCCAGGTCGGGCCGGTCTCCCACAGCTCGCGCACCCCGGCGAGGACCCGCACCGCGGCGTTGGTCTCCGGCGCGAGGTTCGCGGTGGTGTTCGTGCGGTAGTGCTCGACGAACGGCAGGACCGGGTCGGCGGCCGCGGCCGCCGGGCGGGCGCCGGCCGCGGGGGCCACGAGCGCGGCGGAACCCGCCACCCCGGCCGTGAGGACGCTGCGGCGGGTGGGGGCGGGGCGGGCGGGCACGGGGCGACCTCCGGGAGCGCGGGGCGCCGGCGCTGCTCGGCCGGCGGACGCGCAGCCTCCCGGGAGGCGGCCACGGCCCGGCGAACGCCGGGTTTCCGGTGGGCGAAGAGTTCCCCCGCCCACCGGCCCCGCGCCGGCGGCGCGTCAGGCGACGGGGGTGCTCTCCAGCGCCTCGGCCAGCAGCGCGGCCGAGCGCAGCCGCTCCTCGGTGTCGCGGGCCTGGTGGGCGACGATGACCTCGTCGGCGTCGGCGCGGCGGCGGAACTCCTCGACCTGCTCGCGCACCTGGGCGGGGGTGCCGACCGCGGAGCAGGACAGCATCTGCTGCACGTGCATCCCGGCCGCGGAGGACATCAGCAGGTCGACCTCGGCCTCGGTGAAGGTGCGCCCGCGCCCGACGAGGTTCACGGCGAAGGCGCGGCGCACGTGCTCGAACGCCGCCCGCGCGGTCTGCTCGTCGTCGGCCGCCACGACGTTGAGGCCGGCGGTGACGTGCGGGGCGTCGAGGTCCTCGGAGGGCTGGAACTCCCTGCGGTACAGGGCGACCGCGGCCTCCAGCGCCTGCGGGGCGAAGTGCGAGGCGAACGCGTACGGCAGGCCCAGGGCCGCGGCCAGGCGCGCGCCGAACAGCGAGGAACCCAGGATGTGCAGCGGCACGCGCGAACCCTTGCCGGGCACGGCGTCCACGCCGGGCACGAGGGACTGCCCGGCGAGGTAGGCGCGCAGCTCCTGCACGTCGCGCGGGAACTCCTCCGCGGCGGCGGGGTCGCGGCGCAGCGCGTAGGTGGTCTTCTCGTCGGAACCGGGCGCGCGGCCCAGGCCCAGGTCGATGCGGCCGGGGTGGATGGCGGCCAGGGTGCCGAACTGCTCGGCGATCGTCAGCGGCGAGTGGTTGGGCAGCATGACCCCGCCCGCGCCCAGGCGGATGGTGCTGGTGTGCGCGGCGACGTGCGCGATGAGCACGGCGGGCGCGGAGGAGGCGATGGTCGCCATGTTGTGGTGCTCGGCGTACCAGACGCGCCGGTAGCCGTACCGCTCCGCCTGCTGGGCCAGCGCCACGCTGCCGGCGATGCTCTCGCCCGCCGACTGCCCGGGGGCGATGTGGGCCAGGTCGAGGACGGACAGCGGCAGGGACATGGGACGACCTCTCGCACGACGGCACGGCGCGCCGTCCCGTGCGGGACGCCGCTCGCCCGGGGCAACCGCCGGCGCGGGCGGGGCATTCCCGCGCCCGCGCCGGGGTGTCGTCGGCGGGCCGGCCGCGGAGGGGCCGGCCGGCCCGCGGTCAGCGCCTCAGGAGCAGTTCGTGCTGCGGTACTCGCTGATCGCCAGGGTGGTGCTCGGCGCCGGGCACAGGAACTGCGTGTAGCGGGTGTCCTCGTCCACGTAGCGCTTGAGCCAGCTGATGCTGTACTTCGCGATCGTGGTGTCCGAGGAGTTCGGCGCGAAGTGGCTGGCCCCGCGCAGCTCCAGGTACACCTTGTCGGTGGCGGTGGGGATGCTGTTGTAGAACGGCTCGGAGTGCGAGGTCACCGGCGCCACGGTGTCGTCCTGCGCGCCGATGATCATCGTGGGGGTGCGCACCTCGGGCCACGTCTTGTCGGTGTTCCACGGCGTCAGCGGGATGGCCGCCTTGATGGCCGGGTTGTCCTTGATCGCCTCGAGCGTGCCGCCGCCGCCCATGGAGTGGCCCATGACGGCCAGGCGGTTCGCGTCCACGCGGGCGCGCACGGTGCTGCGGGTGGTCAGGTAGGTCAGCGCCGCCTGGATCTGGTCGCCGCGCGAGGACGGCTGGTCGTAGCGGGAGTTCGTGTCGATGGTGAACACCACGAAACCCTGCGAGGCCAGGCGCGGGCCGTACCAGGCCATGCTCGACTGGGTGGCGGTGTAGCCCGGGGCGATCACCACGCCGCCGAACGTGCCGGCGGTGGTCGTGGTCGGGTAGTAGATCGTGCCGCCGCCGAAACCGGTCGCCGCGAAGCTGGAGACGCTGGTCTGCGAGACGGCGAAGGAGCCGCGGGTCGCCTCGACGCTGGCGGTGGTGGGGGCCGGGCCGCGCTCGTAGGGGCTGGCGGCCTGGGCGGGCGTCGCGGCGGCGAACAGCGGCACGGCGACGGCGGCGGCGGCCAGCGAGGCGCGGAACCCGCGGCCGGAGCGGCGGCGGGACGGGGCGGTGAGGGTGTTCGGCATCTCGGGCACTCCAGGGGGCGGGCGGCGAGGGGTCGTCGGCGGGACGGGACCACCGCGCGGCACCCGGCGCGCCCTCGTGCCGGTACCGCCCGGGAGTCCAGCCCCCCTGACGAGGGCCACAAAGTAGCCATAGCCTGACCAGTCGGTCAAGCAAACGCCGGGCGAACGCACGGCCGGGGCAGCACCTCGTTAACCTCGCGCCGTGGCGGACGCGGAGAGTGACGGGAGCGGGCGCGTGGACGGGCGGCGGCTGCGCTACCGGCACCGGCGCGAGGAGCTGCTGCAGGCCGCCACCGACCACGTCCTGGAGCACGGCATGGCGCAGCTGTCGCTGCGGCGCGTGGCCGAGAGCGCCGGCGTCAGCCACGCCGCGCTGCTGCACCACTTCGGCACCCGCGAGGCCCTCGTCGCCGAGATCGTGGAGCGGGTGCTGGACCGCGCCTTCACCTCGCCGGAGCTGCTCGCGGGCGAGCCGGAGGGCGGCCCGCTGCGGGCCCTGTGGCGGCACGCCACCACCGGCCGCGGCGAGGCGTACGTCCGCCTCTTCCTGGCGATCACCGGCGGCGCGCTGCACGACGCGGCGCTGGCCGACGCGGTGGCCCGCTCGGTGCGCCAGCGCACCGGGCTGCTGCAGGCGGGGCTGGTGCGCGAGGGCTGCCCGCCCGGCGAGGCGCCGGCGGTGGCCACCCTGGTGCTGGGGACCATGCGCGGCCTGGTGCAGGACCGGCTGGTCACCGGCGACACCGCGCGCACGGACGCCGCCTTCGAGGTGTTCGTGCGCGGGGTGGAGCTGCGGGTGGCGTCCTGGGGGGCGCGGCCGGGCTGAGCGCGGCGGGCCCTCAGGCGCCCAGCCGCAGCTCCCCGCGCAGCACGCTGTCGGCGGAGTGGCCCGGGTCGCCGTCCAGCGGCTCGCGCGAGACGTCCACCACCCGGAAGCGCGACAGGTCCACCGCCTCGGGCAGCGCCACGTCCAGCCGCTCGCCGGTGAGCGCGCCCAGGGAGAGCAGGCCCCCGTCGGGGTCGAGCAGCCACACCTCCAGCACGCCGTCGCCGGCGGGCGCCACGTCGTGCACGCCGACGTCGAGGCGGCGGTGGCCGTCGACGCGGGCGACGGTCGCCTCCCCGCCCGCGCCGCCGGCGCCGCCGGGGTCCAGCGGCAGCAGCGCGGTGGAGGCCAGCACGGCACCGGTGGTGGGCCCGGTGGTGGGCCCGGCGGTGGTCCCGGCGGTGGGCCCGGCGGTGGTCCCGGCCGGCGGCGGGTCGCCGACGGCCCAGAACGTGCCCCCGGCGCCCAGCGCCCCGCCCAGGACGAACGCGGCGGCCAGGGCCAGCCACCGGCCGGTGCGGCGCGATCGCGGCAGCACCGCAGGCGCCACCGGTGCGGGCGCGGCCGCCGGGACGCCGGGTGCGCCGGGCGGGCCGTCGCCGGCACCGGCGCTCGGCCGGGGGGCGCGCGGCGCCCCGCCGGGGTCCACGCGCACCCCGGTCTCGCGGGCGACGGCCTCCCAGGTGGCGCGCGGCACGGGCGCCGCGGGCAGCTCCGGCCCCGAGCGCGCGGTGGCGACGACCTCCCGCCAGCGCTGCAGCTCCCCGGCGCAGCGCGCGCAGCCGGGCACGTGCTCGCGCGCACCCGGGTCCGCCGGCTCGCCCAGGGCCAGCAGGACGAGCTCGTCCTCCTCCGGGTGCGCGCCGGTGCCCCCGGGGCCGGTCGGGGCGTCAGGAGGCAGCACGGTCCTCCTCCAGTCGGGTGCGCAGGCGACGCAGCGATCGTCGCAGGTGGCTCTTGACCGTCCCCACCGGGAGGTCGGTGCGCTGCGCGATCTCGGTGTGGGTGAGCTCCTCGAAGAACGCCAGCCGCAGCAGCGTGCGCTGCGGCTCGCCCAGGTGCTCCAGCTCGTCGAGCAGCACGAGGCGGTCGGCGGCGCGCTCGGCGGGGTCCTCGACGGGGCGCTCGGCGGCCGGGGCGAGCACCAGCTCCACGGCGTCGGTGCTGACCTCCGCGTCGCGGTGGCGGGCGCGCAGGTGGTCGGCGATGCGGTGGCGGGTGATGCCGACCAACCACGCCGGCAGCGCCGAGCGGTCCGGGTCGTAGGTGCTGCGCGAGCGCCAGGCCGCCACGAACACCGCCTGCACGACGTCCTGCGCGTCGGCCTCCGGCAGCCGGCGCAGCGCGAGCGCCTGCACCAGCGGGGCGAAGCGCCGGAACGCCTCCGCGAGGGCGCGCTCGTCGCCGTCGGCCAGGGCGCGGGCCAGCGCGGCGTCGTCGGCCGCCCGCGGGTCCGCGCCGGACGGGGGGTCCGCCGCGGACGGGGGGTCCGCGGCCGCGGCGCCCGCGGGCGCCGCGGGCACGCCGCCGGACGGGGCGACGGCGTCCCGGGCGACCATGCGGGCCACGGTACGGAGCCGCGGCTCCGGCGCCACCCGAACCGGCCCGGCGAGCGGGCCCGCGGCGCTCACGCGGGCAGCGGCTGCGCGGCGACGACGACGTTGGAGGCGTAGCTGCGCGTCTCCTCGTCGAACTCGCCGCCGCAGGTGACGAGCACCAGCCGGGCGGGGCCGGTGCGCTCGAACAGCTCCCGCACGGGCAGCTCCGCCTTGACCACCTCGCGCCGGGCGGTGACGGCGAAGCGGCGGGCGGTGCCGTCGGCGAGGACGACCTCGACGACCTGCCCGGCCTCGGCGCGGGCCAGCGGGTGCAGGGCGCCGGGGCCGTCGCTCGCGGTGTCCACGTGCCCGACGAGGACGGCGGAACCGTCCTCGCCGGGCACCGGGCCGAAGCGGTACCAGCCCGTGCGCGCGCCGTCCCGCGGCACCTGCACCGCCCCGTCGGCGGTGACGCCGACGGGGTCCACCGGCGCCTCGATCCCCAGGTCCGGCACGCGCAGCGCCACGGGGGCGACCACGGGCACCGGCGGTGCCGGCGCCGCCGGGCGGGCCGCCACCGGCGGGAACGCCGGCAGGGCCGCCGCCGGGACCGACCCCACCGGGACCGACCCCGCCGGGACCGGGCCCGCCGCCCCCGCCCCGCCGGCGGGGGTCGGAGCGGGGGCGGGCGGGGGCGCGGCCGGGGACGCGGCCGGCGCGGCGGGGGCGGTCGCCGCGGTGGGGTCCCCGAAACCCGCCGGGGGCCGCTCGGCCCACCAGGCGCCGAGCAGCCCGGCGCCCAGCAGGGCGGAGGCGACGGGTGCGGCGTGCCGCAGCAGGGCCCTCACGCGCAGCTCCTCAGGCGCGGGCGCGCTGGGCCCGCGCGCGCAGCGCGGGCACCAGCCCGCCGGCCAGCGCGACGGCACCGGCGGCGGCCACCCACAGCGGCAGGCCGTCGTCGGCGGTGCCGGCCTCGCCGGCGGCCACGCCCGAGGGCGCCGAGCCGTTCGCGTCCACGGTCTGCGTGGCCAGCGCGAGGTTCCCGGCCTGGGCCGAGCCCCACGCGTAGACGATCGTCTGCACGCCCTCGGGCAGCGTCAGGTCGGCCGGGCCGACGGCGACCTGGTCGGTGCCGGCGAGCACCACGTCGGCGGAGACGGTCCCGGCCGGCACGGCCGCGGACGCCTCGCGCGGGTTCTCCAGACCGCGCAGCACCGGCTGGCCGCCGGCTCGCACGTCCACGGCCGGGGCGGCGGCGACGTGCCGCACGGTGAGCCCGGCCTGCCCCGCGGCCAGGTCGGACGGGGAGTTCACGAACGGGGTGAGCGTCGGCGCGCCCTGCGCGTCCAGGTGCGCCACGACGGTGGCGTTCGCCCCCGCGGGGACGGCGACGTCGTCCGCCGAGATCGCCGGCTGGGTGCTCGCCGGGTCGGAGCCGGCCGGGTACACCGCCAGGTCGTAGGAGCCGGCGGGCAGGGTCAGCGGGTCGGTGAGGGTGCCGGGGGTGAAGTCGCCGACGACCTCCTGCCCGTTGGCGTAGACGTCGACGGTCAGGCCGGGCACCCCGTGCAGGACGGACACGGTGGCCGAGCCCGCGCTCGCCGCCGACGCGGCCGCGGTGGGCAGCGCGAGGGCCAGCGCGGGGGCGGCGACGAGGGCGGCGGTGGCGGTCGTCTTGCGCACGGTTTCCTCCAGGGGGAGCGCGGGACCGGGCGTGGTCCCGCTGGTACCCCCTCTGCGCGCGCACGGCCCGGCGCGGATGCACCCCGCGGCGGTTTTCCCCCGGAGGGGTTTCCGCCGCGGGGTGCGTGGCGTCAGCGCGAGAGCGAGAACACCGTCGTCGTGCGGTACTCCTCGCCGGGGCGCAGCACCGTGGAGGGGAACGCCGGCTGGTTCGGGGAGTCCGGGAAGTGCTGCGTCTCCAGGGCCAGGCCGTCGCCCTGCCGGTACACCGTGCCCGAGGTGCCCACGAGGGTGGCGTCGAGGAAGTTGCCCGAGTAGAACTGCAGGCCCGGCTCGGTCGTGGAGATCTTCAGGGTGCGCCCGCTGCGCGGGTCGCGCAGGACGGCCACCTCCTCCAGGCCCTCGCCGCGGCGGTCCAGGACCCAGTTGTGGTCGTAGCCCTGGCCGAAGAGGATCTGCTCGAACGGCTGACGGATGCGCGCGCCGACCGCCGTGGGGCGCCGGAAGTCCATCGGGGTGCCCCCGACGCGGGCCAGCTCCCCGGTGGGGATGAGGGTGGCGTCCACGGGGGTGTACCGGCTGGCGCGGATCGTCAGCTCGTGGTCGTAGATCGAGCCGCTGCCCTCGCCCGCCAGGTTCCAGTACGTGTGGTTGGTGAGGTTGACCACCGTGGGGGCGTCGGTGGTGGCGCGGTAGTCCAGGCGCAGGCTGCCGAAGTGGTCGAGCGTGTAGGTCACCTCGACGCTCAGCTCCCCGGGGTAGCCCTGGTCGCCGTCGGGGCTGACCAGGCGCAGGCGCACGCCCACGGTGCGGTCCGGCCCGGTGAACGGCTCGGCGTCCCACACCCGCCTGTCGAAGGAGTCGTCCCCGCCGTGCAGGGAGTTCGGGTCGTTGTTGATCGGGAGCTGGTAGGTCTCGCCGTCGAGGGTGAACCTGCCGGCGGCGATGCGGTTGCCGTAGCGGCCGATGAGCGCGCCGAAGTACGGGCCGGGGTTGTTGTTCTCGAGGTAGCCCTCGAGGTCGGCGAAACCCAGCACGAGGTTGGTGCCCTCGCCCTTGCGGCCGCCGAGCTCCAGGCTCTGCAGGATCCCGCCGTAGGTGAGGACGCGCGCGGTGACGTCGCCGTTGACGAGGGTGTGGCGCTCCACGGCCGTGCCGTCGGGCAGGGTCCCCCAGGGCTCCACGCTGGTGGAGGGGGGGCTGTGCGGCGCGGCGGCGGCGGACTGGGCGGTCGCGGTACCCGCCAGCGCACCGGCCGCGGTGGCGGCCAGCACGACGCTGCGTCGGCTGAAGGTGGGAGAAGGCATGTGGTGGTCCCCTGTCTGAGCCTCGTCGCTCGAGCAGCGGCGGGGCCGCTGCGGTGGCGCTCGGGAAACTAGGGGCAGGGTGCAACGTTGTCAACGGACCGCGTCGGATCGGCTGCGCGCGGTGCCGGCGCGGCCAGCCGGCGCTGCAGCTCCTGCACCACCGCCGGCAGCTCCCCCGCCGGCACCGGCGGCGAGAGCCAGTACCCCTGCGCCTCGTCGCAGCCGGAGCGCACCAGCGCCCCCCACGCCTCGGCGTCCTCCACGCCCTCGGCCACGACCGTGCGGCCCAGGCGGTGCGCCAGCTCCACCGTGCCGGTCACCAGCGCGTCGTCGCGCCCGCCGGGGCGCAGGTGCCGCACGAAGGAGCGGTCCACCTTCACCGCCGTGACCGGCAGGTCGCGCAGGTAGGCCAGCGTGGCGTGGCCGGTGCCGAAGTCGTCCACGGCCACGGGGTGCCCGGCCGCGCGCAGCCGGCGCAGCACCTGCGGCACCCCCTGCGGGTCCACCATCACGGCCGTCTCGGTGACCTCCAGCTCCAGGCGCGCCGCGGGCACCCCCGAGGCCGCCAGCTCCGCGGCCAGCAGCGCCTCCAGCGGCGCCCCCAGCGCCCGCGCGGAGACGTTGACGGCCACGTCGAGCACCAGGCCCCCGCGCGCCCACGCCGCCGCGTCCGCCAGGGCGGTGCGCACCACCGCCGCGGTCAGCGGCACCAGCACCGAGGAGCGCTCGGCCACCTCCAGGAACGCCGAGGGCGGCAGCAGGCCCAGCTGCGGGTGCTGCCAGCGCACCAGCGCCTCCACCCCGGTGACCCGCCCGTCCGCGCAGGAGACCTTCGGCTGGTAGTGCACCCGCAGCTGCCCGTCGGCGACCGCCCGGCGCAGCTGCCCGTGCAGCAGCAGGTGCGTGCCCGCGCGCCGGCCCAGGCCCTCGTCGTGCGCGCGCACCGGCACGCCCTCGCGGCGCGCGGCGGCCAGCGCCGCCCCGGCGCGGTGCAGCACCGCCACCGCGTCCAGCCCGCTCGCGACGACCAGGCCCACGCAGGCGCCCACCTCCAGGTGCGCGCCGTCGGCGTCCAGGGGCACCTGCAGGGCGGTGAGCAGCTCGCGGGCCCGGGCGCGGGCCGCCGGCTCCGAGGCCGCCGCCCCGGTGAGCAGCACGGCGAAGGTGTCGTCGCCGACGCGGGCCAGGGCGCCCTCCGGCGCGTGCGGGCGCAGCGCCCGCGCCGCGGCGGTCAGCAGCGCGTCGCCGGTGCGCTGCCCCAGCAGCTCGTCGACCTCCGAGAAGCCGTCCAGGTCCAGCAGCAGGACGGCCACCGCGCCGCCGCCGGCGCACGCCCCCGCCAGCGCGGCGGTGAACGCGGCCCGGTTGGCCAGCCCCGTCAGGGGGTCCTCGCGGGCCAGGCGCCGCAGCTCGCGCTCGGCCTCGGCGCGCTGGGCGTGCTCGCGCGCCAGCTGCCGCCCGCGCCGGGCGCCGAAGACGAGCATGAACAGGTGCGACACGGCCAGGACGAGCAGCAGCAGGCCCAGCGGGCTGCCCGGGTGGGCGGCGTCGAAGTCCACCACCCGGCGCAGCGGGTCGGACGGCGCGAGCAGCGCCGTGACCAGCGCGGTCAGCAGCAGGACGAGCCCGGCCTCGGCGGCCACGCGCCGGCCCAGCCGGGACGCGCGCCGTCCGCCCCGGGTCCGCTGGTCCACCCGGGGGGCATCGGCGCCGCGGGGGCCCGGCTCAAGGCCGGAGCGCCCGCAGCACCCCGATCAGCCCAGCCAGCGCTGGGCGGCCTCCAGGGCCCAGTACGTCAGGAGCACCTGCGCGCCGCCGCGGCGCAGCGCCAGCAGCGACTCCAGCGCCACCCGCTCGCGGTCGATCGCGCCGGCCTGAGCGGCGAACTCCACCATCGCGTACTCGCCGGAGACCTGGTAGCTGGCGACCGGCACGTCCGCCACGTCGGCCACCGCCCGCAGCACGTCCAGGTACGGCAGGCCCGGCTTGACCATGACCATGTCCGCGCCCTCGGCCAGGTCCAGGCGCAGCTCGCGCAGCGCCTCGGCGACGCCGGCGGCCGGGTCCTGCTGGTAGGTGCGCCGGTCCCCCGTCAGCTGGGAGTCCACGGCCTCGCGGAAGGGGCCGTAGAACGCGCTGGCGTACTTCACCGCGTACGCCAGCATCGCCACGTCGTCGCGGCCGGCGTCGTCCAGCACCGCGCGCAGGTGCCCGATCTGGCCGTCCATCATCCCGCTGGGGCCCAGCAGGTGCGCGCCCGCCGCGGCCTGGGCCAGGGCCATCGAGGCGTACCGCTCCAGCGTGGCGTCGTTGTCGACGCGCCCGCGCTCGTCGAGCACGCCGCAGTGGCCGTGGTCGGTGAACTCGTCCAGGCACAGGTCGGCCATGACGACGAGGTCGTCGCCGACGGCCCCGCGCACGTCCGCCAGGGCCACGTTGAGGATCCCGTCGGGGTCGTCCGCGCCCGAGCCCACCGCGTCGCGCACCGCCGGCACGCCGAAGAGCATGATCCCGCCCAGGCCCGCGGCCACCGCCTCCTTGGCGGTGGCCACCAGCGAGGCGCGGGTGTGCTGCACCACGCCGGGCAGGGTCCGCACCGGCTGCGGCTCCTCCAGCCCCTCGCGCACGAACACCGGCAGCACCAGGTCGGAGGGGTGCAGGTGCACGTCCGTCACCAGCCGGCGCACCGCCGGCGTCGCGCGCAGCCGGCGCGGGCGCACCGGCAGCGCCGGCACCGCGCGCCGGCCCGGGCCCAGCGCGCTCACCGGGCCCGCCGGCGCGCGGAGGTCTTGCGCTGGCTGGGGCGCAGCACCGGCTCGCCGGCCTCGGCGGCCTCGGTGCGCAGGCCCTCGCCGTACGCGGCCAGCGCCTCCACCAGCGAGGCGGCGTTGGGCTCGGCGGCCAGCACGTCCACCCGCAGGCCGTGCTCCTCCGCCGTGCGCGCCGTCGCCGGGCCGATGCAGGCCACCACCGTGGACGGGTGCGGCTTGCCGGCGATGCCGACGAGGTTGCGCACCGTGGAGCTGGAGGTGAAGACCACCGCGTCGAACGCGCCGGTCTTGATGGCCTCGCGCACCGGCGCCGCCGGCGGCGCCGCGCGCACCGTGCGGTACGCGGTGACGTGGTCGACCACCCAGCCGTTCTCCTGATGGGCCGCCACCACGGGGTCGGTGGCGATGTCCGCGCGCGGCAGGAACACCCGGTCGATCGGGTCGAGCACCTCGTCGTACGGCGGCCACACCGCCAGCAGGCCCGTGGCGGACTGCTCGCCCTCGGGCACCAGGTCCGGCTCGATGCCCCACTCGCGCAGCGCGTCCGCCGTCACCCCGCCCACGGCGGCGACCTTCAGGCCGCTGAACGCGCGCGCGTCCAGGCCGTACTCGGAGAACTTCTCGCGCACCGCCTTCACCGCGTTGACGGAGGTGAAGCCGATCCACTCGTAGCGGCCGGTCACCAGGCCCTTGACGGCCTTCTCCATCTGCTGCGGCGTGCGCGGCGGCTCCACCGAGATCGTCGGCACGACCTCAGCGGTCGCCCCGTGCTCGGCCAGCAGCGCAGTGGTGCCGCCGGCCTGCTCCTTGGTGCGCGGCACCAGCACCCGCCAGCCGAACAGCGGCTTGGTCTCGTACCAGGACGCCTGCTCGCGCAGGCTCACCACGTCCCCGACCACCGCGGTCGTCGGGGAGCCGTCGATGGCGGTGGCGATCGGCTCCAGCTCGCCCAGGGTCGTGGTGGTCGTCGACTGCGTCGTCGTGGTGCCCTGCGAGGTCAGCGCCACCGGGGTGGAGGCGGAGCGGCCGGCGGCCAGCAGGCCCACCGCCGCGGCGGCGATGTCGTCGCCGGTGCCCAGCACCACGACGGTGGTGTCCGAGCCGGCGTGCCGCGACCAGTCCACCGAGCGCCCCGCCGGGTGCACCACGTTCACGCTCGTCGTGCTCGCCGTCGTCATCGGCACGCCCGCGTACGCCGGCACCGCGCTGACGGCGGAGACCCCCGGCACCACGTCGAAGCCCACGCCCGCCTTGCGGCAGGCGGCGATCTCCTCGACCAGGCCGCTGAACGTCGAGGGGTCGCCGTCCATCAGGCGCACCACGCGCCCGCCGGACTTGGCCGCCTTCACCACGACGCGGGCGCGCGCCGCGCGCGTGGTCGGCTCGCCGTCCTCGGCGAAGGCGGCGTCGAGGACCTGCACGCCGGGGCGGCCGTGGCGGGCCACGACGTCCTCGCGGCTGCCGGCGTCGAGGACCACCACGTCCGCGGCGCCCAGCAGCTCCACCGCCCGCAGCGTCAGCAGGCCCGGGTCGCCGGGGCCGGCGCCCACGAACGACACGTGCCCGAGCCGGCGGGTGGCGCCGGAGGGGGAGGCCCCCTCGGCGGAGCCCGCCGGGGCCGCCGGCGCGGAGCGCCGCGGGCGGGCGGGGGCGTGCTCGGTCAGGACCGCGACCTCGGCGCCGGCGGTCAGCGCGTCCGGTGCCTGCGCGGTCTCCGCGGTCTCGAGGACCGGGCTGTTCGTCGTCGTGCTCACGAGCCACTCTCCGGGTCGGGACGTGGACCGGCCGGGGCTCGGTCCGGGGTGTGCTCCTGCGCGCCGCCGCCGACGGCGGCGGGAGGTCGTGCGGTGGCCGCGGGGGGCCCCGCGAGGGGGTAGATGGCGTCGGCGGCCCCCCCCCCGGGGCGCGCCAGCAGCTCCGAGGCCGTGCGCGCGCCGCGCGCGCGGGGCGCG
>NZ_JBJLSG010000133.1:0-14000 GCF_050871925.1 Kineococcus gurbantunggutensis | reverse complement strand
TGGGTCCCGCCGCCGGGCGGCGGGACCCGGCGGTCTCACCCGCGGGTGCGGGCCCGGGCGCGCTCCAGCGCGGTCCGCAGCATCGGCTCCAGGTCGTGGCGGGAGGGGTCGGCCACCACGAGCGCGGCCAGGTCGCGCAGCTTGACGTTGCGGTCCTGGCTCAGGGTCGTCATCGCCGAGAACGCCTCCTCCACGGGGCAGGCCAGCCACCCGGCGACCAGCCCCTTGGCCTGCTCGATGGTGGCGCGCGAGCGCATCGCGATCCGCAGGTTCTCCGCCGTGGAGCGCAGCTCCTCGGCGCGGCGCACCTCGCGCAGCAGGGCGCCGGCGGCCTCGGCGAACACCCCCGCGCGGTCCAGGTCCACCTCGGCGCCCAGCGCGCCGGGCGCGGCGCCGTAGACGCCGAGGACGCCGACGACCTCGTCGCCCACGCGCACCGGCAGCGCCAGCGCGCTGCGCACCGGGGCGCCGGCCAGGTGCCGGCCCAGGGCGGGCCAGCGCGGGTCCACCGGCAGGTCGGCGCTGACCACGGCCCGCCCGTGCTGGTAGGCGTCGACGCAGGGGCCCTGCTGGGCGGTCCACTGCGCGCCGTCGGCGGCCTGCGCCTGCGCGGAGTCGGCGGCGGCCTCCTGCGGCGCGGCGGGGTCGCCCAGCACGACGCTGCTCCAGGAGGCGCCGCCCACCGCGCGGGTGGCCAGGCCCGCCACCCGCGAGAGCAGCTCGTGCGGGCCCACCTCGCCCAGCGGCAGGGTCGTCAGGGCGGCCACCGCGCGCAGCACGTCGTCGTCCGCCCGGGCGGCCTCGCGGTCGGGCAGCCCGGCGTCGTGCCCGGTCTCGTGCCCGGTCTCGTGCCCGGCGTCGTGACCGGCGCGGTGCTCCGGGGGCGCGGTGCGCGGGGACAGCACCCAGCCCAGGCTGGTGCCCTCGGGGCGCCCGGCGACCTCGACGGCGGTGACGACCACGCCCACGCGCACCGGCGCGCCGGCGCGCGGGGTCAGCACGAGCTCGCCCTCGGCGGATCCGCGGCGCAGGGCGGTGGAGACGAGGGTGCGCGCGGCGGGGCGGTGCGCGGCCGCGACGAGGGCCGGCAGCGGCTTGCGCAGCAGGCGCGCCTGCGGCAGGCCCAGCAGCGCGGTCGCGGCGTGGTTGGCCTCGCGCACGGCGCCGTGGGCGTCGGTGGTGAGGACGGGCACCGGCACGGCGAGGGTGAGGGCGCGCAGCGCGGCGCGCGCGTCCGACTCGCGCTCGAGCAGCTCCTGGATCTGGCGCTGCTGAGCGGCCAGCTCGTCGTCGGCGACGGCCAGCTCCTCGCTGACCACCTGCAGGCGCAGCTCGAGGTCGTCGTGCGCAGACGCGGACGCCTGCACGACCTCCAGCGTCTCCCGGTGCCGCTGGGCACTGCGTTCAGGCGTCATGATCGTTCCGAGCTCCCCCGTCGGCGAGCACCGGTGTCTCGATGCACGCACAGCATGGCCGCAACGACGCGCGGTCGCCAAATCAGGCCGTCCGGGGGAAGCGGTCGCGCCCGGGGCCGGCGTGGGAGAGTCGGGTGTGCCCACCAGCGACCCCGACCGGACCGGCCGCGCGGTGGACCGGCCCCGCCCCGCGCCGTCGGTGGTGGCCGTGCTGCGCACGGTGCTCGGCGCGACCGCGGCCGGTGCGCTGGTGGCCGTGGCGCACGAGGTGCTCACCGGCGGCGCCCCCGGCGCCGGCGCGGCGCTCGGCGGGGCCGTCGCGGGCCTGCTGGCCGGGGTGTTCGGGGTCGTCGGCGCGTTCGTCACCTACGGCCTGAGCGGCTCGCGGGCCGCCGCCCGGGCGGTGCTGGTGGTGGTCGCCGTCGCGTGGACGGCGCTGCTGGGCGTGGTGCTGCCCCTGCCCGCGCGGGACGCGGTGCTCACCGGCGCCGCGGTGCTGGTGCTCGCCGCGGCGCTGTCGGGGTGGTCGCTGGCGCCGCTGCGGCACGTGCCGCCGTGGCCGCGCTGAGCGCGGCTCGGGCGACCGGCTCAGGCGACCGGCTCAGGCGACCGGCTCAGGCGATCGGCTCAGGCGACCGGCTGGGGCGCGGTGACGCTGATCCGCGTGGTGGCCGGCGCCGGGGCGCGGCGGTGGGTGCTGGCGGGGGTGCGCGCGTCGACCAGCCGAGGTACCAGCAGGGTGCCGCGCGCGGCGCGCTCGGCCTCCACCTGGGCGAGCACCTCGCGCCAGGTGGACCAGTCCAGGTGCCGGCCGGGCAGGTGCCGGTTGTAGGCGGTGCCGTAGTAGGCGTGCGTCCACGTCGGGGTGCCCAGGGCGCCGACGACCTCGGGCTTGTCGTCGATGAGCACGTCCCCGGTGACCAGGGTCTTGTCCCGCGTGACGATCATGCGCTCGGTCCAGTGCAGGCCCAGGTGCTCCTCGACCCACTCGTACTTCTCGCGCACGCAGTGCCGGTAGGAGCGCACCGGGGCGGTGCAGATGCGCACGTCGTGGCCGTCGTCGAGCATCTGCTCCATCGCCTCGCGCGCCCCGGGCAGGACGGCCAGGTCGCGGAAGAACCCCGGCCACGTCACCACCTCACGGATGCGCTGGTGCCACTCCGCGGGGTAGCTGTCCTCGATCCAGTACGAGGTCGCCTCGGCGCGCGGGGCCAGCGGCGCGTCCGGGTGCGCGGCCAGGAAGCGCCGGTCGAAGCCGTCCCCGAAGTCGGCGAGCGTCTGGTCCTGATCCACGAGCACGAGCACGACGAGACCTCTCCCTGGACGACTGCTGGCGGGCGTTGCGGCGTGGCCGACGCGGTGGCTCGCCCCAGCCATCGGCACGCCGGGCCGCGCGCTGAAGCCGCGGCCGGGCTGCGCCCGGTGCCCGGCGCCCCGAGGATGGCGGTGCCCGGCCGCAGCGGCGGCCGGTGGACGGCGGGAGGCGCGCACGGTGGCTGGACGAGACGGTGACGACGCGGCGCGGCCCGAGGAGGCGCCGGACCCGCCCGCGTCGACGCCCGCGGTGCACGAGGGCGCGCGCCCGGCGGTGCCGGTGCCCGCCGGCCTGGAGGACGGCGCGGACCCCCTGGCGGCACCGGGGCCCGCCCGGCGCCTGGAGGCGGCCGGGCGGGAGGAGGACCCCGGCGGCTCCGGGGCGAAGTTCGCCCCGCTGCTGGCCGACGCCGGGGAGTCCACGGCGGCCTCGGGGCCGCAGCGGGCGCCCGACCCCACCGCCCCCGGCCCCGTGCCCCTGGTGGCCACGGACTACGGCCCGGCGGCCACCGGCGCGCTGGAGGACGACGTGGCGCCGGCGGACGCCGCGGACGCCGAGCGGCGCCTGGTCCGGCAGACCGGGCGGGACGCCGGAGCGGGCAGCGGGGCGGGCAGCGGACCGGGCAGCGGACCGGGCAGCGGGGCGGGGACCGGCCGGGGCTGAGCCGCGCGCACCGGCCCAGCGGCGGCTCAGGCCAGCCGCTGCGCCAGCGCGGCCGCGTCGAACGGGGCGCGCGCCGCCGCGGTGTTGTCGAGGTAGACGAACACGTCGCGCCCGCCGGGCGGGGCCGGTGGGTCCGGCGGGGCGAGCAGCCGCGCGCCGGGCGGGGTGCCGCCCGCCGCCCACGCCCTCACTCGCAGCGCCCAGGCGTCCAGCGCGGCGTCGTCGTAGCCGCTGACGTACAGCTCCGGCGAGCCGTGCAGGCGCACGTAGGAGAAGCCGGCGGTCTGGTCCAGCAGGAGCGGCCAGCGCCCGGCGCTGTCGGCCGTCACCAGCGCGACGTCGTGCGCGCGCAGCAGCTCCACCAGCTCGGCGCGGGCGTGGCTGGGGTGGCGCACCTCCAGGGCGTGGCGCAGCGGGCGCTCGACGGGGGCGCCCGCGCCGTCCGCACCGTCGTCCGGGGCGCTCTGCGCGCCGCTGTCCGGGGCGCCGCCCGCGGTGGCGGCTCCCCCGCCGGGACCGGCGGGCAGGGAGGCGGCGAGCTCGGCGGCGGCGGTGGTCGTGCGCGGCAGCAGGGCGCAGAAGGCCGCCAGCCGCTCCGGCTCGAAGCGCAGGCTCGGCGGCAGCTGCCACAGCACCGGGCCGAGCCGGTCCCCCAGGTGCAGGACCCCGGAGGCGAAGAAGGCGGCCAGCGCCTGCCGCGCACCGGCGAGCCGGCGCTCGTGGGTGACCGCCCGCCAGCCCTTGACGCTGAAGCAGAAGCCCGGCGGGGTGCGCCGGGACCACGACAGGTAGCTCCCCGGCCGCTGCAGCGCGTAGAAGGACGCGTTCAGCTCCAGCGTCGCGACCCGGGCGGCGGCGTGCTCCAGCTCCGCGCCGCGCGGGAGCCCGGGCGGGTAGAACACCCCGCGCCACTCCGGGTAGGTCCAGCCGGAGGTCCCCACGCGCACGTGCCCCACGGACCCCATCAGACCACCGGCCGCGCCCGCCGCCGGGCGGCGGGTCCGGCGACACGCGCGTCCCCGACCACCGGGTGACCACTGTGCGCTGCCCTACGCTCACGCCATGACCGGGGCGCTCAGGCACGCACTGGCGGGCGCCGCGGCCCTGGCCCTGGCCCTGGCCGCGTGCGGCTCCGGGCAGGGGGCGGACGGCGCCCCGGACCCGGCGGACCGGGCGGGCGCGGCGGCCGGGGCCTCCCGCGGCGCGAGCCCCGCCCCGGGCGCGACGGCTCCCACCGGCACCGCGGGCGGCACCGCACCGGGCACCGCGGGCGGTGACGGGGCGGCGGCCGGCACCCGCAGCGCACCCCCCGCGAGCCCCGCCACCGGTGCCGCCGGTGCCGCCGCGCCCGCGGCGGCACCGGACTGGAAGGCGCTGTCGTTCCCCGCGGCCGGGTGCACCCCGCGCGAGGAGTGGATCGCCCGGGGCGGCACCGCCGCCGCCTGGGACGAGGCGCAGCCCGAGGTGCGCGAGGCGGAGGTCACCGGCGGCGGCGAGCCCGAGACGATCACCACCGTGCAGTGCCCGGCCGCGACGAGCTCCTGGCCGCAGGTCTTCACCGTCTGGGACACCACCGGCCCGCGACCCGAACCGCTGCTGGTCAGCGACGAGGTGCGCTTCCGCGGCGCCGTGCTCACCCCGGGCCGCGGGTCGGTGACCGTCGCGGGGCCGTACGTCGCCGAGGGCGAGGCCACCTGCTGCCCCGGGCACTGGGCCCGCCTGACCTGGACCTCCTCCGGGGGCGCCTTCCGCCTCAGCGAGCACCTCACCGTGCTCAACGAGGCCGACCCGGCGACCGGGCGGGTCCCCGCGGTGGACCTGGCGAGCGGGACGCTGCCCGAGGGCACCTCCCACGGCGTCCTGCGCGGCCTGAGCAGCACCGACGGCTCCGGCGCGCCCGCCGCGGTGGTCGTGGACACCTTCGACTACTTCACCGGCGCCGAGGCGCGGGCCGCCTGCGACGAGGACGGCGTGCAGCACGGCGACGAGCTGTGGTGCAACGACGTGTACCTGCGCGACGACGACGAGCGGCTGCGCACCGTGCGCCTGGCCGCGGGCGCCGAGGTCACCGTGCTCGACGAGGCGGGCGAGCCGCGCTCGGTCGCCCCCGCGGAGCTGGCCTCGCCGCAGCTGCGCGGGAGGATGCACGCGGAGTACCCGTACTGGCGGATCGACGTGCGCGACGGGCAGGTCGTGCGCCTGGCCGAGGCCTTCCTGCTGCCGTGAGGCCCGCCCGGGAGCAGGTGCGGGAGCGGGTGCGGGCGGTGGCGCACGACAAGGGCCCCGACCTGCACGGAGCTGGTCGGGGCCCTTGTCGTCGCTGTCTCAACGAGTGTCCGAGGGGGGACTTGAACCCCCACCCTCTATACGAGGACTAGCACCTCAAGCTAGCGCGTCTGCCTATTCCGCCACCCGGACGAGTGGTCCTCGCGCACCTCGTCGGCGCGCTCGGAACGAGGAAAACCGTAGCACGGCGCGACCCCTCCCCCGAGCACGGGCACCGGGGCGCCGCCGGCCGGGCCGGGGGCGCCGGCGCCAGGTCGTCGCGCACCGCGAGCGGGCGGGTCCTCAGCGCCACCGCGCCCCCCTCCCGGGGGGCCTCGCACGGCGCGCCACGCGCGGCGGGACCCGCCCGGGAGGCGCGACGGCGGAGGACGGTTAACCTGATCCCTCGCCGCGACAGCCGCGCCGGCCGGTCCCGCCAGGCCCCGGCACCGGCGCGCGCTCACCGCGCGGCGCAGGATCGAGGATGTGGGGAAGCCCTTGAACGACACCACCGGCGGGGACGCGCTGGGCAATTCGACCTTCCGTCCCGCCAACGCGGCCCTGCTGTCGGTGTCGCACGTCGAGGCACCCGTCGTGGTGCCGTCGTCGCACTTCGACGAGGTGCTGGCGCCGACGCTGCAGAGGCTGCGCCTGCAGCCCGGACTGCTGGAGAAGGTCGCCGGCGTCAGCGAGCGGCGGTGGTGGGCCGACGGCCAGAACGCCGCCGACGTCGCCGCCGAGTGCGGCGTGAAGGCGCTCTCGGAGGCCGGTGTGGACGCCTCCGAGGTCGGGCTGGTCATCAGCACGACCGTGACGCGCCCGCACCTGGAGCCGGCGATCGCGACGTCGGTGCACCACGGGATGGACCTGCCGACCTCGGCGATGAACTTCGACCTGACCAACGCCTGCCTGGCCTGGGTCAACGGCGTGCAGGTGGCCTCGGCGATGATCGACGCGGGCGCCATCCGCTACGCCGTGGTGCTGGGCGCCGAGGACGTGCGCAGCATGCACCTGGGCACGATCGAGCGGATGCAGCGCGAGAGCACCACCCGCAAGGACTTCCTCAACGAGTTCGCGACGCTGACGCTGGGCTGCGGCGCGGCCGCCGCCGTCATCGGCCGCGCCGACGAGCACCCCGAGGCGCACCGGGTGCTGGGCGGGGTCACCCGCGCCGGCACCGCCCACCACGAGCTGTGCATCGGCGACATGGACCACATGCGCACCGACGCCAAGCTCATGCTCACCGAGGGCATCGAGATCGTCGCCGACGCCTTCGAGGGCGGGGACGCGCAGTGGGGCTGGCGCGAAGCGGACCGCTTCGTGATCCACCAGATCTCGCGCGTGCACACGCAGACGCTGGTCGACCGGATCGGCGTGGACCCCGCCAAGGTGCCCATGACGTTCCCGCGCTGGGGCAACGTGGGCCCGATCTCGCTGCCCATGACGCTGGCCGCGACGGCCCCCGAGCTCAGCCGCGGCGACCGCGTGATCGCCATGGGCGTCGGCTCGGGCCTGAACACCGCGATGATCGAGCTGGCCTGGTGAGCGCGCTGCCGCGCACCGCCGCGACGGGGCCGCGCCGGTGGTGACCGCTCCCCTGCGCCCGGCGTCGCTGCCGCCCGCCGGGCTGCCCGGCCTGGACCCGCGCTGGTCGCGCCTGGTGCAGGCCCCGGACAGCGCCGGCGTGCCGCGCACCTGGCACCTGCTGGACACCGCCCCCGGCGCCGCGGAGGACGAGGTCGCGGGCACGCTGGTGTGCGTCCACGGCAACCCGACGTGGTCGTACCTGTGGCGCCACCTGGCCGCGGCGGCCTCCGCCGCGGAAGTGCCCTGGCGCGTGGTGGCCGTGGACCAGCTGGAGATGGGCTTCTCGGAGCGCACCGGCGTGCACCGCACGCTCGCGCAGCGCACCGCGGACCTGGCGAACCTGCTGGACGAGGTGGGGCTGAGCGGCTCGGTGGTGGCCGTGGGCCAGGACTGGGGCGGCATCGTCGTCACCGGGTGGGCGGCCGGGGAGCTGGCCCGCTCCGGCGAGGGCGCCGGCCGGCACCGCGCCGGGGCCGCCGGGGCGCGGCTGGCCGGGCTGGTCGTGGCGAACACCGCCGCCTCCTACCCCGCCGACGCGCCGGCGCCGGGCGCGCTGCGCGCGGCGACCCTGCCGGGGGTGCTGCCGCTGGTCACGCGCCGCGCGGACCTGTTCCTGCGCACGACGCTGGAGCTGCCCAAGCCGCGGCTGGCCGCGGAGGTGCGCGAGGCGTACCGGCTGCCGTACCGCACGGCGCAGGACCGGGCGGGCGTGGAGGACTTCGTCGCCGACGTGCCCGTGGGGCACGACCACCCCAGCCGGCCCGCGCTGGACGCGGTGAGCGGGGGCGTGGAGCAGCTGCGGGCGGCGGGCGTGCCGGCGCTGGTGCTGTGGGGCCCGCGCGACCCGGTCTTCGGCGAGTGGTTCCTGCGCGACTGGCGCCGCCGGCTGCCGCACGCCGACGTGCACCGCCTCGCCGGTGCCAGCCACCTGACGCCGGAGGACCCGCGCTTCGCCCCGGCGGTGCTGCGGTGGCTGGACGAGCGCGTGCACGCGGGCTCCCCCGCGGCGGGCGCCGCGGGGGCGACGGCCGGTGCCGACGGGCGCGAGGCGCCGCCGCGGCTGTGGGCGGCGCTGGAGGAGCGCGCGGGCGAGGACGGCCCGGCGGTCGTGGAGGTCGCCGCGGACGGCACCTCCCGGGCGATCGGCTGGTCCCTGCTGGCGCGGCGCACCCGCGAGCTCGCCGCGGGCCTGGAGGAGCTGGGCGTGCGCCCCGGGCAGCGGGTCTCCCTGCTGGTGCCGCCGGGCGCGGACCTGACCGCGGCGCTGTACGCGGTGCTGCGCGTGGGCGCGGTCGCGGTCGTGGCCGACGCCGGCCTGGGCGTGCGCGGCCTGACCCGCGCGGTCACCGGCAGCGGCGTGGACTGGGTGGTCGGGGTGCCCAAGGCGCTGGCGGCGGCGCGCGCGCTGCGCTGGCCGGGGCGGCGGATCGCCGCCGGGCCGGTGGGCGGGGCGGTCCTGCGCGCCACGGGCGCCGAGGCCACCCTGCTGGACGTGGCCGAGCGCGGGCGCAACCGCCTGGCCGGGGGCACCCCCCTGCCGCCGGAGCCGGGCCCCGACGCGCAGGGCGCGGTGCTGTTCACCTCCGGCTCCACCGGCCCGGCCAAGGGCGTGGTCTACACGCACGAGCAGCTGGCGCGGCTGGCCGCGGCGATGGGCGCGGTCATCCGCACCGGGCCGGGGCACCCGCTGGTCTCGGCGTTCGCGCCGTTCGCCCTCTTCGGCCCCGCCCTGGGCGCCACCTGCGTGGTCCCGGCGATGGACGTGACCAGGCCCGCGACGCTGACGGCGCGGGCGCTGGCCGACGCGGTCGCCGCCAGCGGCGCCACCTCGGCGTTCCTGGCGCCGGCGGCGGTCGTCAACGTGCTGGCCACCGCGGACGCGCTGGACGCACCGCGCCGCGAGGCGCTGGCCGGGGTGCGGGTGCTGCTGTCCGCCGGGGCGCCGGTGCCCACCGCGCTGCTGCAGCGGGTGCGCGAGCTGATGCCGCTGGCCGACCCGCGCACCCCGTACGGGGCCACCGAGGTGCTGCCGGCCACCGACGTGAGCCTGTCGGAGGTGCTCGAGGCCGGCGACGGCGAGGGCATCTGCGTGGGCCGCCCCGTGCCCGGCGTCGTGGTGGGCATCGCCCCGCTGGACGGCGACGGGCGCGCCGCGGACCAGGTCTCCGCCGAGCCCGGCGTGACCGGCGAGGTCGTCGTCGGCGGCGAGCACGTCAAGGACCGCTACGACCAGCTCTGGCTCACCCACGCGGCCAGCGTGCGGGTGGACCCGGCCCCGGAGCTGGCCCGGGCGCTCGGCGCGGGCCGCTGGCACCGCACCGGCGACGTCGGCCACCTGGACGCGGCCGGCCGGCTGTGGGTCGAGGGGCGCCTGGCGCACGTGGTGGTCACCGCCGACGAGGTCGTCACCCCCGTGGGCGTCGAGCAGCGCGCCGAGCGCGTGGCCGGGGTCGCGCGCGCCGCGCTGGTGGGCGTCGGGCCGCGCGAGGCGCGCCAGCTCGTCGTCGTCGCCGAGGCGGAGACCGCGGTCACCGGGCCGGTGCGGCGCACCACCGTCGCCCCCCCGCCGCTGGCCCGCGAGGTGCGGGCGGCCACCGGGCGCAACCTCGCCGCGGTGCTGCTGGTGCCCGCGCTGCCCACGGACGTGCGGCACAACTCCAAGATCGACCGGGTCCGCGTCGCCGCCTGGGCGGAGCGGGTCCTGGCCGGCGACCGTGCCGGGAGGCTCGCGTGAAGGTCCTCGTCACCGGCGCCAGCGGCATGCTGGGCCGCGAGACCGCCCTGGCCCTGGCCCGCCGCGGCGACGCGGTGCGGGTGCTGCAGCGCCGCCCCGCCGGGCTGGTGGGCGTGGAGGAGGTGACCGGCTCGATCACCGACGCGCAGGCGGTGCAGCGCGCCTGCGAGGGCGTGGACGCCGTGGTGCACCTGGCGGCGAAGGTGTCGATCACCGGCCCGCACGCGGAGTACGTGGAGACGAACGTGCGCGGCACCGAGCGGCTGCTGGACGCCGCCCGCGCCGCCGGCGCGCACCGCTTCGTGATGGTCAGCTCGCCGTCGGTGGCCCACGGCGGCTCGGCGCTGGTGGGCGTGGGCACCACCCCCGCCGACCCGGCTGCCGCGCACGGCTCGTACGCGGTGACCAAGGCGCAGGCCGAGCTGCTGGCGCTGGCCGCCGACGCCCCCGGCTTCGCGGTCGTCGCGGTACGCCCGCACATCGTGCTGGGCCCCGGCGACACCCAGCTCGTGCAGCGCATCGCCGACCGGGCCCGCGCCGGGCGCCTGCCGCTGCTGGACGACGGCACCGCGCTGATCGACACCACCTACGTGGACAACGCCGTGGACGCGCTCGTGGCGGCGCTGGACCGCGCCGAGGACGTGCACGGGCAGGCCTTCGTCGTCACCAACGGCGAGCCGCGCACGGTGGCGGAGTGGCTGGCGAGCGTGTGCGAGGCCGCGGGCGTGCCCGCGCCGACCCGGCGGGTGCCCTCGGGCCTGGCCAAGGTCGCCGGCAGCGTCGTGGAGCGGCTGTGGACGCGCCTGGGCGGCGCGGACGAGCCCCCCATGACGCGCTTCCTGGCCGAGCAGCTGTCCACGGCGCACTGGTTCGAGCAGCGGCGCACCCGCGAGGCGCTGGGCTGGGCGCCGCGGGTGCCGCTGGAGGAGGGCTTCCGCCGCCTCGCCGCGGGGTTCGAGCCCCGTTAGCGTGGGCCCTGTGATCACGCAGGGTTCGACCAAGGGCGGGGCGCGGCCGCGGCGGCGCGACGAGGCGCTGCGCGACCTGGAGCAGCTGCGCGGGCTGGACCTGACGCCGCGCCCGGGCGAGCACGGCCTGCACCGGGCCGCCCGGGTGGAGGACGCCGTCAAGGGCGTCGTCGGCTCGGGGCTGCGCCGGCGCGGCTACCACGCCCGGGCGGTGGCCTACCCCTGCTACGGCGGGCCGGGCTGGGTGCGGGTGCTGGGCCGGGTGCTGCTGGGCCGCGACGAGGACCTCGTGGAGCTGGAGCGTGAGGCGGTGCGCAGCGTGCGCGGGTGGCGCAACTTCCTCACGGTGCCGGTGGCGGACGCGCAGGTCACCGTGCACCTGGGCGGGCGGCGGCTGCGGCTGCGCACCGACCGCGGCGGGTACCTCGACGAGGTCGTGGAGGCGGACCTGCCGCCGGGCGAGCACTCGATCACCCTGACCGTCGGGCCCGACGTCGAGGTGGACGAGGAGGCCCTGCACGAGGCGGCCGAGCGCGTCGGGGACGACACCGAGGGCGGGGCGGAGCTGGCGCCGGCGGTGGCGCGCGAGCACCGCGGCACCGCCCGGGTGGTGGTCGTGGGCCCGCAGCCGCAGCTGGGCCTGCTCTCCGACATCGACGACACGGTCGTGGTGACGCGCCTGCCGCGCCCGCTGCTGGCCGCCTACAACAGCTTCGTGCTCACCGAGAAGGCGCGGGTGCCGGTCAACGGCATGGCGGAGATGTACCGGCAGTTCGTGCAGGAGAACCCCGGCTCACCGGTGCTGTACCTGTCGACGGGGGCGTGGAACGTCGCGCCGACGCTGACGCGCTTCCTGCGCCGCTCCGGCTACCCGGAGGGTCCGCTGCTGCTGACGGACTGGGGCCCGACGAACACCGGCTGGTTCCGCGACGGCAGCGCCCACAAGCGCGGCACGCTGGCGCGCCTGGCGCGCGAGCTGCCGCAGGTGACGTGGCTGCTGGTGGGCGACGACGGCCAGCACGACCCGACGCTGTACGCGGAGTTCGTGGCCGCGGCACCCGAGCGGGTGGCGGGGGTGGCCATCCGGCGCCTGACGCCGGCGGAGCAGCTGCTGGCCGGCGGTCACCCGCTGACGGCGGCGGCGGCGCCGGAGGACAGCCGGGTGCCCTGGGTCACCGGCGACAACGGCTTCGAGCTGATGCACCGCTGGCACCGGGCGGGGCTGCTGCGCGACGCCTGAGGCCCGCGGACGGCCACGAGGCCGGCCCCGCGGGAGCGGGACCGGCCTCGGCGTTCGGCGCGGGACGTCAGAGACGCACGCGGCGCGGGTTGGCGACGGTGATCAGCTCGCCGGTGTCGCGCACGTCGATGACGACGTCGGTGGTCTCCACGGGGGTGTTCTGGTCCATCGCGTACCTCCTGGTCTCGGACGGTGACCGGCGCGGGCGCCGGTCGTCTGCTCCTCGAACCGCGGACAGCACTGTCCTCACACCTGCAGGTGGCGGGTCGTCACCGGTTCCGCGGGGCGGCTCCGGCCCGCCCGATCATAGTGAGGGCGGGCTGCGGGCGCTGCCCCGGCGGGGCCCGCGGGGTCCGGCCGGGAGGTGATCTCCGTCACGCGGCGCGGGCGGGTCCTCAGGTGCCGCTGCGGCGCACGAGGTTCTGCAGGGCGCTGACGGCCTCCTCGCTGGCCGCCGCCGCGGCGACGTTGGCGTCGCGCACGGCCTCGTACACCTCCTGGCGGTGCACCTGCACGTCCCGCGGCGCCTCGATGCCGACGCGGACCACGTCCCCGCGGACCTCCAGGACGCGCACGACGACCTCGTCGCCGATGACGAGAGACTCTCCGGCCTTGCGCGTCAGGACGAGCATGGCCCCAGCATAGGTGACGATCCGTCGCCGTCTCTTCTCTGCGCGTCACATCTTCGGCGGGCGCGTCGCACCGGACGCGACGACGCCCGCCCCCGGCGGGGACGGGCGTCGTAGTGGTGCGCAGCGGCGCCGGGGCGGTCGTCCACCGCCCGGTTCACCGCCCGGTGCCGCTCAGAGGTCGTCGCGGCGGCGACCGGGGTGCTCGGCGTCGGCCTCGGCCCGCGCCGCGGCGGCCGCGGCGTCCTCCTGGTAGCGCTGCACCAGCGAGCGCACGACGCGCCCGGCCACGGCGGAGACCACCAGGGCCAGCAACAGGTGCAGCAGCGCGGTGTCCACGCTGCCGGTGCCCTGCAGGGCGGCCACGACGGAGGGGCCGGCCAGCAGCAGGCTGGCGGCGATCACGATCGGGGTCACGGTTCCTCCCGGCGGCGGTTGCGGATCTGCACCTGCATGACGTGGCGGCGCAGGCGGTCTGCGGCCGCGACGGGCTCCACGAAGCCCAGGACGAGGTCGTCGTGCTCGCCGGTGCCCGCGGGGTCGGGCACGGTGCGCACGACGTCGGCGAGCTGGTCGACGGGGCCGCCGTCCAGGTCGAAGACGGCCCGCACGAGCCGGCCCGGCTGCGCCCAGGTGCCCCGCCGCACCCGCACGCAGGCGCCGCCCTCGCTGAGGTCGACGAACGCGGCGGTCACGGCCGGCTCGGGCGCGGCGTCGGCGCCCGCCGGGCCGGGGCGGGCGGGGTCGCCCGGCACCGGCTGCAGGCGCAGGGGCCCGGACACCGGCACCCGCACGTAGCGGCGCCGCTGCTGGA
This sequence comes from Kineococcus gurbantunggutensis, assembly GCF_050871925.1. Classification (NCBI taxonomy): domain Bacteria; kingdom Bacillati; phylum Actinomycetota; class Actinomycetes; order Kineosporiales; family Kineosporiaceae; genus Kineococcus; species Kineococcus gurbantunggutensis. The sequence continues at coordinate 370 of NZ_JBJLSG010000133.1, read as the reverse complement.
CCTCGATCTCCCCGCACGGCGCCAGGTCCCACGAGGGGACCCCGCGCCGGGCGACCTCGGCGATCAGGAAGTCCTGGCGCACGTGCCCGCGGTCGCTGGCCCACGAGACGGTCACCGCCAGGCCCGGGGCGACGACGTGCAGGTCGCCGGAGAAGCTGGGGGCGGCCACGACGAGGCTGCCCTCGCCGCTGTCCTCCACCCGGGTGGGCAGGTCGACGAGCTCGCCGCCCAGGGCCTCGGGCAGCTGGACCTGCACGCGCACCCGGCCGTTGTTCGCGGGCCACCGGGCCGGGGGGGGGGGGGGGGGGGGGGGGGGGGGGGGGGGGGGGGGGGGGGGGGGGGGGGGGGGGGGGGGGGGGGGGGGGGGGGG
>NZ_JBJLSG010000132.1:0-14122 GCF_050871925.1 Kineococcus gurbantunggutensis | reverse complement strand
GCCCCGGTGCCCGGCGGGGGCACCGGGGCGCTGACCGCGGAGCGGGGTTCCCTCAGGCGCGGCCCTCGTTGTGCGGCTCGATGCTCGCCGCGGTGTCCACGTCCTCGTCGGCGGCGGGCTGGACCGGCCCGTCGCTGGGCTGCGAGCCGCTGCCGGCGGCCGTGTTGCGCGACGAGCGCTCGGGGTCGTCGACACCGGTGGCCGTGGGGGCCTGGCCGACGCGCTTGGCCGCGTCACCGCTGCCGACGTCCTCCAGCTCGACGTCCTGGTCGGGGTTCTCGCTCACGTGCGGTCCTTCCTGTGGCCGGACGAGCACCGCGGGAGCGGCGTCACCGGCCCCCTACCCCCCGTCGCCGCGGATCATGCGGCCGGACCGGCACCCGGGTCGACGCCCCGGTCAGCGCCCGTAGAAGACGCGTTCGACGACGGCGCGGCAGCGGCGGGTGGTGCGCAGGTACAGCTCCTCGAACTCCGCCGCCGAGCCGGGCTCGAACCCGAAGAGCCGGGCCACGCCGTCCAGGTCACGCACGTGCGTGGGCAGCGAGTCGCCCGGCTTGCCGCGCCACAGCGCCACCGCGTTGCGCGCGCGCGAGGCCAGCGTCCAGGCGCCCACGAGGACCTCGGCGTCGGCGGCGTCGAGCACCCCGGCGCGCACCGCGCCGCTGAGGGCGCCGACGGTGGAGGTGGTGCGCAGCCCCTCGTGCTCGCCGGCGTGGCGCAGCTGCAGCAGCTGCGCGGTCCACTCCACGTCCGAGGTGCCGCCGCGGCCGAGCTTGAGGTGGCGCAGCGGGTCCGCCCCGCGCGGCAGCCGCTCGGCCTCCACGCGGGCCTTGATGCGGCGCACCTCGCGCACGTCGGCCTCGGAGAGCCCCCCGACGGGCCAGCGCAGCGGGTCCACCAGGGCGAGGAACTCCTCCCCCAGGTCCGCGTCGCCGGCCACCGGGCGCGCGCGCAGCAGCGCCTGCGCCTCCCAGGGCTGCGACCAGCGCTCGTAGTAGGCGCGGTAGCTGGACAGCGAGCGCACCAGGGGCCCGTTGCGCCCCTCCGGGCGCAGGTCGGCGTCCACCTCCAGCGCCGGCTCGGGCCCCGGGGCGCCGAGCTGGCGGCGCAGCTCGGCGACGACCTCGGTGGCGGCGCGCTGCGCCTCGCCCTCGGCGGCGCCGGGGAGCGGGGCGTGCACGAACAGCACGTCGGCGTCGCTGCCGTAGCCGGTCTCGGCGCCGCCGAGGCGACCCATGCCCACCACGAGCAGGCGGGTGGGCAGCGGCGCGCCGGTGCGCTCGGCCACTGCGTGCGCGCTGACCCGCAGCGCCACGTCGAGCACGGCCTGGTCGGCGTCGGCCAGCGCCCGGCCCACGCCGGCGAGGTCGCGGGCGCCGACGAGGTCGGCCACGACGGTGCGGAACAGCTCGCGCCGGCGCACCCCGCGGGCGGCCTGCACGGCGGTGGACGGCTCGGCCCGGCGGGCGGCGGCCGCGGCGGCGTCGGCGATGACCTCGGAGACGTCGTAGGGCGCCAGCCGCTCGTCGTCGGCGAAGACGGCCACCGCCTCGGGGCTCTTCATGAGCAGGTCCACCGGCAGCCGCGCGGCCGACAGGACCGAGGCCAGCCGCTCGGCGGCGGCGCCGGAGTCCCGCAGCATCGTCAGGTACCACTGGGTGCCGGCCAGCGCCTCGGACACCCGCCGGTACGCCAGCAGCCCGGCGTCGGGGTCGGCGCCGTCGGCGAACCAGGCGAGCATCACCGGCAGCAGGGTGCGCTGGATGCTGGCGCGGCGGCTGACGCCGGAGGTGAGGGCCTCCAGGTGGCGCAGCGCGCCGGCGGGGTCGCGGTAGCCCAGGGCGGCCAGGCGGGCGCGGGCGGCCTCGGGGCTGAGCTGGGCGTCCAGGCGCGCGTCGGCGCTGGACAGGCGGGCCACCGCGCTCAGCAGCGGGCGGTAGAAGAGCTTCTCGTGCAGCCGGCGCACGTCGCGCCGGGTGCCGCGCCACACGTCGTCCAGCCCGGCGACGGGGTCCCCGCGCAGGCCCAGGGAGCGCCCCAGGCGGCGCAGGTCCGCCTCGGCGGTGGGCAGCACGTGGGTGCGGCGCAGCCGGTGCAGCTGGATGCGGTGCTCCAGCGAGCGCAGCAGCCGGTAGTCGCGGTCCAGCTCGCCGGCGTCGTGGCGGCCGACGTAGCCGTACGCGGCCAGGGCGTCCAGGGCCTCCAGGGTGTTGGCGCTGCGGCGCAGCCGCTCGTCGGTGCGCCCGTGCACCATCTGCAGGAGCTGGATGGAGAACTCCACGTCGCGCAGGCCGCCGCTGCCCAGCTTCAGCTGGCGCTCGGCCTCCTTGGAGGGGATGAGGGCCTCCACGCGCCGGCGCATGGCCTGCACGTCCTCCACGAAGCCCTCGCGCTCGCCGGCGCTCCAGACCATCGGCGCGATGCCGCGCACGTAGTCGCGGCCCAGCGCGAGGTCGCCGGCGACGGGGCGGGCCTTGAGCAGCGCCTGGAACTCCCACGTCTTGGCCCAGCGGCGGTAGTACTCCAGGTGGCTGTCCAGGGTGCGCACCAGCGGGCCCTGCTTGCCCTCCGGGCGCAGGGCGGCGTCGACCTCCCACAGCGAGCCCTCGGCGGTGGGGGCGGAGCAGATGCGCTGCAGCGCGGCGGCGAGCTTGGCGCCGGCGCGCAGCGCGGCGTCCTCGTCGGCGCCCTCGACGGCCTCGGCGACGTAGACGACGTCGACGTCGGAGAGGTAGTTCAGCTCCCGCCCGCCGGTCTTGCCCATGCCGATGACGGCCAGGCGGCACTCCGCCCCGCCGCCGGGCACCTCGGCGCGCGCCAGCGCCAGGGCGGTCTCCAGCGCCGCGGCGGCCAGGTCGGCCAGCTCCGCGGAGGTCTCGTGCAGCACGGCGGTGGGGTCGGCGGCGGCCAGGTCGCGCCCGGCCAGGCCCACCAGGCGGCGGCGGTAGGCCACCCGCAGCGCCTCGGCGCCGGGGGTGCCGGCGGCGGCCGGCTCGGCGACGGGCACGGGCGCGGCGGGGTCGGCGCCCACGGCGCGCAGCAGCTCCGCGCGCAGCTCGCCGGGGTCGGGGGCGGTGCCGGAGACCAGCACCGTCCAGTGCCCGGGGTGGCGCACGAGGTGGTCGCCCAGGGCCACGGAGCCGCCGAGCACGGCCAGCAGCCGGGCACGGGTGCCCGGCCCGGCGTCCGGGTCGTCCCCGCGCAGCAGGTCCCGCCCGCGCGCGGCGGGCGCGCCGCCGAGCACCGCCAGCGCCTCCGCCCAGCGCACCAGGCCCAGCAGCGCCTGGTCGGGGTCGGCGGTGCGGCCCAGGGCGCGCACCAGGGAGGTGGTGACCGCGTCGTCCAGCGGCTCGCCGTCGCCGCCGACGCGCACGACGCCGGCCAGCGCGGCGTCGCGCAGCAGCCGCAGGCCCCGGGCGGGGTCGGTGAACCCCGCCCGGGCCAGCTGCGCGGTGGCGCTGGTGCGGCGCCCGGGCGCGCTGCTCACAGCAGGGGCAGGTAGCGCTGCAGCTCGAACGGGGTGACCTGCGCGCGGTAGTCGGACCACTCGGCCCGCTTGTTGCGCAGGAAGAAGTCGAACACGCCCTCGCCGAGGGCCTCGGCGACCAGCTCGGAGCGCTCCATGACGGCGATGGCGTGCTCCAGGCTCTGCGGCAGCGGCTCGATGCCCATGGAGCGGCGCTCGGCGTCGGTGAGCGACCACACGTCGTCCTCGGCGCCGTCGGGCAGGTCGTAGCCCTCCTCGATCCCCTTCAGGCCGGCGCTGAGCAGCAGCGCGAAGGCGAGGTAGGGGTTGCACGAGGAGTCCAGCGCCCGGTACTCCACCCGCACGGACTGCGCCTTGCTGGGCTTGTACATGGGCACGCGCACCAGCGCGGAGCGGTTGTTGTGGCCCCAGCTGACGTAGCTGGGGGCCTCGCCGCCGCCCCACAGGCGCTTGTAGGAGTTGACGAACTGGTTCGTCACCGCGGTGATCTCGGCGGCGTGGCGCAGGATGCCGGCGATGAACTGCCGGCCGGTGCGCGAGAGCTGGTACTCCGCGCCGGCCTCGTAGAAGGCGTTGGCGTCGCCGTCGAAGAGCGAGAGGTGGGTGTGCATGCCGGAGCCGGGCTGCCCCTCCAGGGGCTTGGGCATGAAGCTGGCGTACAGCCCCATCTCGCCGGCGACCTCCTTGAGGACCGTGCGGAACGTCATGACGTTGTCCGCGGTCGTCAGGGCGTCGGCGTAGCGCAGGTCGATCTCGTTCTGGCCCGGGCCGCCCTCGTGGTGGCTGAACTCCACGGAGATGCCCATGCTCTCCAGCACGGAGATGGCCTCGCGGCGGAAGTCGGTGGTGGTGCCGCCGGGGTGGTTGTCGAAGTAGCCGACGTAGTCCACCGGCTCGGGCACCGCGCCGCGCTGCAGGGGCCCCTTGAAGAGGTAGAACTCGATCTCGGGGTGCGTGTAGAAGGTGTAGCCGTGCTGGGCGGCGCGGTCCAGGGCGCGCTTGAGCACGTTGCGCGGGTCCGAGCGCGCCGGCTGCCCGTCGGGCGTGAGGATGTCGCAGAAGATGCGCGCGGTGCCCTGGTGGTCGTCGGTGGTGCGCCAGGGCAGCACCTGGAAGGTCGAGGGCTCGGGCTTGAGGAGCATGTCCGACTCGGACACGCGCGAGAGGCCCTCGATGGCGGAGCCGTCGAAGCCGATGCCCTCCCCGAAGGCGCCCTCGAGCTCGGCCGGCGCGATGGCCACCGACTTCAGCGTCCCGATGACGTCGGTGAACCACAACCGGACGAAGCGGATGTCCCGCTCCTCCAGCGTGCGCAGCACGAACTCCTGCTGGCGGTCCATCGCCACCCTTCCCGTCGTGGTCCGTCGGGGCCGCCGGCGGTCGTCGGCTCCCTGGGCCGCCCATCCTCCCCCATGCGGGCCCCGCGGTGCGCGGGTGCCCGGCGGCGCGGGGCGCGGGGGTCGGCCACCGGCCTGACGGGCCGCGCGCGCTCCTCACTAGGGTGGCGCCATGCCTCAGCTGCGGGTGGCCATGGCGCAGGTCGACACCACCGTCGGGGACCTCGACGCCAACGTGCGCGCGGTGCGCGAGTGGGCCCGCCGCGCGGCGGGCGAGGGCGCGCACCTGGCGCTCTTCCCGGAGACCGCCGTGACCGGCTACCCGGTGGAGGACCTGGCGCTGCGCCGCTCCTTCGTGGACGCCTCCAAGCGCGCGGTGGGCCGGCTGGCGGCGGAGCTGGCCGACGACGGCCTCGGCGAGCTCGTCGTAGTGGTCGGCTACGTGGACCGCGCACCCGAGCGCGAGCGCGGCGCCCGGCGCCCGGGCGGGCCGGCCGGCGGGCGCGACCTGCCGCAGAACTGCGCGGCGGTGCTGCACCGCGGCCGGGTGGCGGCCCGCTACGCCAAGCACCACCTGCCCAACTACGGCGTCTTCGACGAGCACCGCATCTTCGTGCCCGGCGAGGAGCTGCTCGTGGTGCGGGTGCGCGGCGTGGACGTGGCCGTGGTGATCTGCGAGGACCTGTGGCAGGACGGCGGGCCGGTGCAGGTGGCCGGCGACGCCGGGGCCGGGCTGCTGGCGGTGCTCAACGCCTCCCCCTACGAGCGCAACAAGGACGACGTGCGCCTGGAGCTGGCCGCCCGGCGCGCCGCGGAGGCCGGGTGCCCCGTCGCGTACGTCAACGCCGTCGGCGGGCAGGACGAGCTGGTCTTCGACGGCGACTCCCTGGTGGTGGACGCCGGCGGGCGGGTGCTGGCGCGCGGGCCGCAGTTCACCGAGGCCCTGGTGGTGGCGGACCTGGAGCTGGCGGCGGCGGACACCTCCCCGGACTGGAAGGGCGCGGTGCAGCGCGTCACCGTCGCCGAGGCGCCCGTGGAGGCGTACGAGCCGCGCCCGGCCGTGGTGCACGAGCCGCTGCCGGACGTCGCCGACGTGCACGCCGCCCTGGTGCTGGGCCTGCGCGACTACGTGCGCAAGAACGGCTTCCGCTCCGTCGTCGTGGCCGTCTCCGGCGGGATCGACTCCGCACTGGTGGCCTCCCTGGCGTGCGACGCGATCGGGCCGGAGAACGTGGTGGGCGTCTCGCTGCCCTCGGCGTACTCCTCGCAGCACTCGCGCGACGACGCCGAGGAGCTGGCGCGCCGCTGCGGGTTCGAGCTGCGGCGCTTCTCGATCGCCCCGGTGGTCGAGGCGTTCCTGGCCACGGTGCCGCTGACGGGCGTGGCGGAGGAGAACCTGCAGGCGCGGGTGCGCGGCACGACCCTGATGGGCCTGGCCAACCAGGAGGGGCACCTGGCGCTGGCGACGAGCAACAAGAGCGAGCTGGCGGTGGGCTACTCCACCCTGTACGGCGACTCCGTCGGCGGTTTCGCGCCGCTGAAGGACGTGCCCAAGACCCTGGTGCAGGAGCTGTCGCGCTGGCGCAACGCCACCGCCGCCGCGCGCGGGGAGCAGCCGCCGATCCCGGAGAGCACCCTGACCAAGCCGCCCTCGGCGGAGCTGCGCCCGGGCCAGACCGACCAGGACTCCCTGCCGCCGTACGAGGTGCTCGACGCGATCCTGGAGGACTACGTCGAGGGCGACCTCGGCCGGGCGGAGATGCTCGAGCAGGGTTTCGACGCGAACCTGGTGGACTCGGTGGTCACGCTGGTGGACCGCGCGGAGTGGAAGCGCCGGCAGTTCGCGCCGGGCACGAAGATCTCCTACAAGGCGTTCGGGCGGGACCGCCGCCTGCCGGTCTCCAGCCGCTGGCGCGAGCCGGCGGCGGGCCCGGGGCTGGCTCCCCCGGTGGTCCCCGACCGGGCCGCGCGGGAGGTGCTGAAGTGAGCTACGCCAGCGAGGCGCCCGCCCCCCGCCGCCGCACGCGGGTGCACCACCTGCAGCAGATGAAGGAGCGCGGCGAGCGGTGGGCGATGCTCACCAGCTACGACGTGCTGAGCGCCGCGGTCTTCGACGAGGCCGGCATCCCCGTCCTGCTGGTGGGCGACTCGGCGGCGAACACGGTGCTGGGCATGCCCAGCACGCTGGGGATCTCGCTGGAGGACCTGCTGCCGATGGTGCGCGCGGTGGTGCGCGGCGCCCCGCACGCCCTGGTGGTGGCGGACCTGCCGTTCGGCACCTACGAGGCCTCCGACGCCCTGGCGGTGGCCTCGGGGGTGCGGCTGTTGAAGGAGGGCGGCGCGCACGCGGTGAAGCTGGAGGGCGGGGTGCGCAGCGCCTCGCGGGTGCGGGCGCTGGTGGACGCCGGGGTGCCCGTCATGGGGCACGTGGGGTTCACCCCGCAGGCCGAGCACGCCCTGGGCGGCTACCGGGTGCAGGGTCGAGGCGACGCCGCCGGGGCGCTGCTCGAGGACGCGCGCGCTCTCGAGCGGGCCGGGGCGTTCTCGGTGGTGCTGGAGATGGTGCCCGCGGACGTCGCCGAGCGGGTCACGCGCGAGCTGGCGGTGCCCACCGTCGGCATCGGCGCGGGCCCCGGCTGCGACGCGCAGGTGCTGGTGTGGCAGGACCTCGCCGGGCTGTCCGAGCGCACCGCGCGCTTCGTCAAGCGGTACGCGGACCTGCGCGCCGTGCTGGGCGACGCGGCGCGCGCCTACGCCGAGGACGTGCGCGGGGGCACCTTCCCCGGGCCCGAGCACTCCTTCTGAGCCGGCACCAGACCCGACGCCGAGCCCGGCGCCACCGCCGCCAGCAGCCAGCGGGCGGTCTCCTCCCCCGCCGCCGCGCCGGAGGACGCCAACAGCCGCACCCGCGGGTGCTCCCACCCGGAGCGGAACAGCTCGCCGTGCCCGGGGCGCACCGCGGCGCGCGCGGCCGCCAGCAGGTCCGCGTCCAGCAGGGAGTCCCCGGCGGCCACGGACCCGGCGAACCCGCCGCGGCGCACCACCTCCGCCACCGCCGCCGACTTCGTCAGGGGCCGCGGCACCGCGTACAGCTTGCGGCCCTGCAGGGACACCGCGTACCCCCAGCCGTCCAGCAGGACGGTCAGGTCGCCCAGCAGCGGGCCCTCCAGCGCCGCGCGCTGCCCGTCGCGCAGCACCGCGTAGCAGAACAGCCCCGGCACGTCGCGCACCGCCGGTCCCTCCGAGCCGGGCACCGCGGCGTGCGCGGCGGCCACGGCCCGCGCCACCTCGGCGTGCACCCGCTCCAGCGGCGCGCAGCCGGCCAGCCGGGCGCGCACCCGGGCCGTCCACGCCTCGTCCGGTGCGCCGTCGACGAGGATCACGCCGCCGTTCGCGCACACCGCCAGGTGCGGGGGGCGGTGCGGCCAGCGGATGCGCAGGTACTGCTCCGCGGTGCGCGTCGTCGCCGGCACGAACGCCCCCGAGGCCACCAGCGCGCCCAGCAGCTCCCAGGCCGCGGGCGTCACCCAGGAGATCGTGCGCCCGTCGTACTCCTCCACCGGCACCAGGCCCGCCACGTCCACCTCGGCCGAGCGCCGGGAGAACACCAGTGTCTGGTCCAGGTCGCTGGCCGCCAGCAGCCGCTGCGCGCCGGGCACCGCCGCCGCGCCCGCCGCGGCCGTCACCGCGCCACCCGCGCCGCCCGCGCCGCGGGGGCGTGCGCGCTGCGGCCGTCGGCGCCGCTGGCGCCGCGCGTGAAGCGCGGGTGGACCAGGCCGATCGCGCTGTAGGCCAGGCCGGGCACCTCCTGCACGGGCACGCCGCGCTGCCCGGCCAGCAGGTGCAGGTGCGCCAGGTCGTCGGGGTGCTCCAGCTCCGCGGCCGGGCGCACCAGCACCCGCCACGGCACCCGCCGCAGCAGCACCCGCGTGGTCTCGCCCACCCCGGGCTTGACGAGGTTGACGTCGCCGATGCCGAACTCCGCGGAGACCTCCTCCACCTGCGCCCACCCGGCGAACGTCGGGGTGCGCTCGCCGGCGCGCACCGCGGCCAGCGCCGCCGGGACGTCGGCGGCCACCTCGTCGAAGCGCTGCGCCACGACGTCGAGGAAGCGGCGCGAGACGTCCGCGCCGGCCAGGTCGGCGTAGAACTTCGCGCCGTGGAAGCGGCCCGGGCCGATGAGCCGGTCGTTGAGCACGGTGCGGCTGACCAGGCCGGAGACGGTGGAGTTCAGGCACGCCGAGGGCACGAGGTAGTCCTGCCGGCTGCCGAAGGTGCGCACGCACGAGCCCGGGTCGGTGAGCACCGCCAGGTCCGGGGAGAAGCCCCGCCCCCCGGCGGCCGCCAGCGCCCCGGCCAGCTCGCGGGCGATGGCGCCCTTGCCGGTCCAGGCGTCGACGAACACCACCCGCGCCGGGTCGTGGTGCTCGGCCAGCCAGCGCAGCGCCAGGGCGTCCAGGCCCCGGCCGCGCACGATGGACACCGCGTAGTGCGGCCAGCGCGCGCCCGAGCGCGCCGCCCAGCGGCGGAGCAGCACCCCCACCGGTGTGCCCGCGCGCGCCAGGGACGCCAGCACGAGGTCCTCGCCGCGCTCGGCGCGCAGCAGCTCGGCGACCACCGCGACGCCCAGGGCGACGCGGCGGGCGCTGCGGTGCAGGGCGGCCTCGAACAGCGCCCGGTACTCCTCGCCGGGCACGTACTCCACCGGCAGCGACTCCGCGTAGTGGGCGCCGCCGGACTGCACGGCCTCCTCGCGCTCCTCCGCCGGCGCCTCCAGCGCCACCCTCGACAGGTCGGTGAGCAGCCAGCCGACCTCGTCGGCGGCGTAGCTGGAGAACGCCGGGCCCCGCAGGGGCTCGGGCAGGGCGGTGCTCACGGGGTCCGGCTCCAGACGTCGGCGGGCAGGGTGACCAGGTGCAGGCGCCCGGCCAGCGGGGCGAGCGCGGCCGCCGCACCGTCGGGGGCGCCCAGCGCGGCGGGGTCGGAGGCGGAGTCCATGACGAGGACGAGGTCGTCCCAGCGCGGCCCGCCCGGCGCGGTGCGGTCGGCGTTGTGGGCGTAGCGCGCCCCGGGGCCGTCCACGGCCGGGTCGTGGCTGGTGAAGGCGACCGAGGAGCGCACCGCGTAGCCCTCGGCGTCGAGAGCCAGGACCGGTGAGCGCGTGGTGGAGGAGAAGCGCACCTGCCCCGGCAGCCGGCGGGTCAGCTCCAGCGCCAGCAGCAGCGGCGCGTGCATCAGCTCCTCGCTGGCCAGCACCAGCACGTCGCCGCCCAGCCGCGCGGCGAGCGCGTCGGCGGCGGCCGCGGCCGCCTGCGCGGCGGCGGCGGCGTGGCCGGGCCCGGTGCCGAAGCGGGCCGTGGTGGGCACGTGCGCCGGCCACGGCACCACCGCCTCGACCTCCGGGCCGGGGACGGGCAGCGCGCGCGGGACCACCGGCGCGGTGCGCGCCGCCAGCGCCGCCCCCCGCTCCAGCACGCCCCCGGGCAGGTGCACGCTCCCGGCGGCCAGCGCCACGACGTCCACGCGGGCGCCCAGCTCGCCGGCCAGCTCGTCCAGGCGCGCGCGGTCGGCGGGCGAGCGCACGTCCACCAGCCCGGCCACGACGTAGCGCTCGCGCGGGGTCAGGGCGTGCAGGGCCCGCAGGGTGTTCGCCACGGTGCGGCCGGTGGACAGCTCGTCGTCGACGAGGACCAGCGGTGCCGCCGGGTCGCCGAGCCGCGCCAGCACGGCCGGGTCCGCGGGCAGCAGCTGGTGGCCGGTGGCGTGCGAGTGCTCCTCCTCGAAGCCGGCGTACCCGGCGGCGCCGGGCACCGCGCGGCGGGTGGAGTGCAGGTGCGCCGCGCCCAGGGCGTCGGCGACGGCCTGCCCCAGGCCGGTGGCGGTCTCGGCGTAGCCGACCACGAGCGCCGCGGGCACGGCGGCGGTGGCGACGGCCGCCTCGAGGGCGGTGAGCACCCGCGCCGCGGCGGCCCCGGCCCCGGCGCCGCCGGCGGGGTCCAGCGCGGCGCGCCAGTCCGCCGGGTCCGCCCCCGGGCCCGGCGCGGCGCCCAGGGCGCCCGCGGCGAGCGCGCCCAGGCGCAGCCCGGCGGCGCGCACCAGGCGCGGGTCGGTGGGCACGTGCTTGCCGAGCACCGTGGAGACCAGCAGGTGCGCGCGGCGCGGGTTGCGGCGCAGCGCCAGGCCCAGCAGCGCGCGCACGTCCAGCCCGTCCGCGCCGGGCGGGCCGGTCAGCTCCACGCCCAGGTGCTCGCCCACCCACGCGCCGGGCCAGGCGGGCGCCGCCCTCACGCGCGCACCGCCGCGTCCCCGGCGTCCCCGGCGTCCCCGGGCGCGGCGAACGCCTGCCAGGCGTCGTCCTGCGCGCGCAGCAGGTGCGCGTAGGAGACGTGCTCGCGGGCCACGCCGAAGGCGCGGGCGCGGGCCAGGACCCGCTCGGCCCACGGCCGGTGCGGCCCGGCCTCGTTCATCTTGTTGCGGTAGCTGGAGGCCATCACCCCGCCGGCGGCCTGCGCCAGCACGTCGGAGGCGTCGCAGTGGTCCTCGTGCGTGACCACCGACATCGCGTGCACGACGGCCACGTGCGAGGGGTGGATGACCGTCTTGCCCTGCAGGCCGTTGACGCGGTCCAGCTCCAGCTCGCGCACCAGGCCGTCGAGGTCCTCGGCGATGAGCTGCTCGCGCAGCTCCTCGGCGCCGGAGCCGGCGAACGGGCCGGCCGACAGGGTGGTGCGGAAGACCCGCTCGCCGGAGGTGAAGTGCTCCCACACCGGGGCGGTGATGGGGTAGCCGCTGCCGTCGGCGCGCCCCAGGACGTTGATGACGTCGCCCAGGACGTCGGCGACGACCCGCACGTCCCACACCGTCGCCCCGCGCGGGCGGCGCAGGCCGTAGGCGGCCGACAGGTCGGTGGCCCCGGTGCGCACCGCGAGCACGAGGTCGCGGTGGGCGTCCAGGACGTCGCGCACGGCGAACAGCGCCTCGCGGCGGGTGTCGAGGTGGGCGATGTCGCGGCTCTCCAGCACGGGCATCGCCCACAGCCGCCGGCCGGCCAGGTCCGAGGCGCGCCGCACCGCGTCCATCCAGCGCTGCGGGGAGGGCCGGCCGGTGCCGCCGAACTTCGGCAGCACGAAGCCCTGCAGGCAGTCCAGGCCCACCCCGCTGCGCTCGACGACGGTGAGCAGCTGCTCGGGGGTGCGCGCGCGCAGGAACAGCATCAGCGGCGGCCCGCCGGCCCACTCCGGGCGGCGGGCCAGGTCCGCCAGCTCCCGCACGAGGGTCTCCTCCGCCCGCCCGACGAGGTCGTCGGGCACGGAGTCCTCCAGGCAGGCGACCGCGCTGAGCACCCCGCGCCGGACCAGGCGCAGCAGGTCGCCGGCCAGGCGCTCGCGCGTGGCGGGGCAGTACAGCGTGGCGCCGAGCGCGACGGCGAGCTCGTCGCGCCCGGCGCTGAGGTCCACCGGCTGCGGCGGGTGCAGGAAGAGCGCGTCGGTGCGCGCGGGGTCGAGCTCGGCGAAGTGGCGCACGTCGGCGCTCGTCCTCCCGTCGGGTTGGAGAGGTGGGCGGGTCGGAGGGGGCGGGGGCCGGGGCGGGGCCGGTCAGAGGTGCGGGGTGATCGCCGGCAGCAGGTCGCGGAAGGTGCGCCCGGAGGCGACCTGGCCCAGGGCGGTCATCGCCCAGCCGGAGCCCTCGCGGCTGAGCTTGGCCATGACCTGCGCGGTGTGGCTGCCGGAGCCGGTCAGCTCGTAGCGCGCCAGCTCCACCGCCTGCGGCTGGGCGGTGTCCAGCAGGCGGCAGTAGGCGTTCTGCACGGAGGAGAAGTCCTGGCCGGTGAAGCTGTTCACGGTGAAGACCAGGGTGGTGACCCGCGCGGGCACCGCAGGCAGGTCCACGACGATGACCTCGTCGTCGCCCTCGCCCTCGCCGGTGAGGTTGTCGCCGGTGTGGGTCACCGAGCCGTCCTTGCTGCGCAGCTGCTGGAACCACGCGGTGTCCACCAGCTGGCCGGAGGCGTCGAACATCAGGCAGGAGGCGTCCAGGTCCACGTCGATGGACTTCTTGCGGCCCAGGAAGCCCTTGGCGACGGCGTCCCAGCCCAGCCCCATGGAGACGCGGGTGAGCTGCCCGCCGCCGGACTTGCTCAGCGACAGCTTCTGGCCCTTGGTGAGGTCGACCACGTGCGTGCTCCTTCTCGATCGGTGCTCTCGGTCGGTGCGCCCGGCGGCGCCGGGTCGCTCAGGTGGTGCGCGGCAGGGTGCCGTCGGGGGTCCAGGCGATGTCGTCGAAGCCGTAGGCCTCGGCGACCTCGCGCTGCGGACCGATGAAGAACTCGTTCTCGCGGCGCACCACCAGGTCGCCGCCCACGTCGTGGATCGAGACCAGCGCACAGGTGCGCGCCCCGGCGGGTGCACCCGTGGCCCGCGCCTGCAGGCGCGAGCCGTCGCGCCGGCGCAGGGTCAGGCGCGGGGCGAGCGCCGCGTAGTCCGGCGGCTCGGGGCGCACCGCGTAGACGTACAGCACCAGCCGGCGCAGCAGGTCCAGGTGGCGGGTGTCCACGAGGAGCTCCTCGCCGTCCTCGGTGCGCGCACCCATGCGCAGCACCTGGCGGGCGCCGTAGCCGGGCGCGGCCAGCAGGTCCCCCAGCGACTGCACCAGGCCGTCGCGGCGCTCGCGCGTCTGCCACAGGCACCCCAGGTGCAGGTCCGTGGAGCGGCGCACCCCGGAGGCGGTCACCCGCGGTTCCCACTGCAGCAGCACCCGCAGGGTGCCGGAGCCGCGCTCGGCGGCCGGCACGCGCGCGACGGGCCGCTCGTCGTCGAGGACGAGCAGCTCCTCCGAGCGCCGGGCCAGCCCGACGGCGGCGACCGGTGCGGGCGGTGCCGGTGGTGCGGGTGGCGCCGCTGCCGCCCGGGTGGGCGGCGCGGCCGGCGGGGCCGGCCGGGTCTCCGGTCGCGGCGCGGGGGCCGGGCCCGGGGCGGGCGAGGGGCGCGCAGCGGGCCGCGGGGCCGGCGCGGGGGCGGGGCGGGCGCCGGCCGCCGGCGCGGCGGGCGCCGCGGGCGGGACCGGGCGCGCCGGGCGCGGGCTCAGGTGGTCGGCCAGCGTGCGCGTGCTGCGCCGCGGACCCGGCCGGCCCAGGAAGTTGTGCACCTCCGCGGCCGGCCGATCGTCGCGCACCACCGGTCCCTCCCCCGTGCTCCCGGCGCGCCGCGCGCGCCCGTCCCCCGCTGCGTCCCCCGGGGCCGGGGGGGGGGGGCCGGCGCGCCGGGGCCCGGGTTTTTTTTGTTTTTTTTTGTTTTATTTT
>NZ_JBJLSG010000131.1:0-14134 GCF_050871925.1 Kineococcus gurbantunggutensis | reverse complement strand
GGTGGGGGCTGAGGCCCCCGGAGGCGCAGGAGGCCCCCCCCCCCACCACCCACCCCGCCGCCCCCCCGCCCCCGGCCGCCCCCGCCGTCGTGCGTGCGGGGCGGCGCGGTAGCCGCGGGCTCAGTCGAGCAGGTGCGCGTTGGGCAGGGCCTGGCGGGCGAAGGGGTCCACCACCCAGTCGTGGGCGTCGGGCAGCCACTGCACCGCCGCCAGCAGGGCGTCGGCCCAGGTCGACAGCAGCAGCTCCAGCGGCACGCGCCAGCCGTGCTGCCAGCCCTCCCCGTCGTCGTCGAGGACGACGAGCTCGACCTGCGCGGAGGGGGAGCCCAGCCGCACGGCCACCAGCTCCTCGTCGCGGGCGAACAGCGGCAGCAGCCCGGGCGGGGTGCCCGGGCCGGGCCCCTGGCCGGTGGCGCGGCGCACGGCGTCCTCCAGGCCCAGCGGCACCCACCCGCCGGGCCCGACGGTGGGGGCGCTGGTGCGGTAGCGGCTGCGCACCGGCTCGACGCCGTCGACGCAGCGCCACCAGGCGCGGGCGGCGGGCGGCAGCACCAGGCCCAGCCGGCGCTCGACCGCGTCCAGCGCGGCGTCCTCGGCGCCGGGGCGCAGCCGGGTGGCGATGTCCGCGCCGACGCGGGCCCAGCGCGAGCGCAGGACGTCCACGACCTGCAGCACGCGGGTGACCTCGGCGGAGGCGCCGGTCGCGCTGCGCAGGGGGCCGGCGGGGCGGCGCAGGACGGCGGGGGAGGCGGGGGCCGCGGGGGCCGCGGGCGCGGGGTGCGCCGCGGCGCCCGGGCCGCTCAGCGCGGGGCCGGAGCGGGCGGCGCGCACCAGGCGCGGCCGGTCGACGGGGGTGTTCGGCGTCACGGAACCTCCTAGGACCCGCCCGGGGGCGGGGTGGTGCTGGGCGGCGCGCCCGGTGGACCGGGGCGCACCGTGTGCGAAAGGTAGGTCGTGCCGGCCCCGTGCGCACGCCGACCCGGGAGCGCACCGTGAGGTTCTCCATAGTTTCCCCCACGTCACGCGCTGTGACCAGACGTGGTGGTGCGCGATCTGCGCGCGCACCGGGCGCCGCCGGGGGACCTCAGGCCAGCACGAGGTCCAGCACCCGGTCGAACTGCTCGGCCACCCGGCGCGCGGTCGCGGCGCGCAGCGCGTGCAGCGGCTTGCCCGCCCCCTGCGACTGCGGCACGGCCACCCGGTCCGGCAGCGGCTCCAGCACGAGGTCGCCGAACAGCGCCCGCAGCTCCTCCAGGCGGAAGCGCTGCTCGCCGGAGCGGGGGGAGAAGCGGTTGACGAGGACCCCGGCCACCCGCGGGCCGCCGCGCAGCGCGTCGATCTCGTCGAGGGTGCGGCCCACCGCGGCCACGGAGAACCGGCTGGCGTCGGAGACGACGAGGACGGCGTCGCTGGCGCGCCAGGCCGAGCGGGTCAGCCCGCCCAGCGAGGGCGGGCAGTCCAGCAGGGCCAGCTGGTGGTCGTCCAGCTTGCGCAGCGCGCGGCGCAGCGCCTCCAGGTCCACGTCGGCGGGGTCGGGGGCGTCCAGGCCGGCCGAGGCCGCCGAGCCGGTGACCACGTCGAGCATGCCGGGGTGGTCGTCCACCCACCCGCTGGGCGCCACCGCCGACTCGGCCACCCGGCGCTTGGGGGTGCGCAGCACCGCGGCCACGTCGTGGGAGCGCTGCGCGGTCACGTCCAGCCCGGACGTGGCGTCGGCCTGGGGGTCGAGGTCGACGACGAGGGTGCTGACGGAACGGTGCAGGGCGGAGGAGGCCAGGCCCAGGACCACCGACGTCTTGCCCACGCCGCCCTTCGCGCTGCAGACGGCCAGGGTGATCACCGCGCGAGGATACCGGTGGGCGCACGGGCGCGAGGCCCGCGGCGCAGCCGGGGCGGGAGCGCGGCGATGGCCTACAGTGGCACCGGAAGCTGGCTGCGCATCCCGCGCGGGAGAGACCCCGGTCCGGCCGGGGCGCCGAAGGGGCAACATCCCCGGAACCTCTCAGGCGGAAGGACCGCGGGGGACAGGCCGCTCTGGAGGCGCCGTGCTGCGTGCCGACAGACGGGGGCGTCCTGACCGCCGCGACCCCGGAGCGACCGTGACCACCACCGTGCCCGCCCCCGCCCACCAGGCCCCCGACCTGCACGCCGCGGCGCCGCTGCCGTTCAGCGCGCGGCACATCGGCCCCGACGCCGGGCAGGCCGCCCGGATGCTGGCCACCGTGGGCCTGTCCTCCCTGCAGGAGCTCGTCGAGCGCGCCGTGCCCGCGGGCATCCTGGAGCAGCCCGGCGCCCTCGACCTACCGCCGGCCCTCGACGAGGCCTCCGTGAGCGCGGCCCTGCGCGAGCTGGCCTCGCGCAACCGCGTGGTGCCCTCGATGATCGGCCTGGGCTACCACGGCACCCGCACCCCGGCCGTGGTGCGGCGCAACGTGCTGGAGGACCCGGCCTGGTACACCGCCTACACGCCGTACCAGCCGGAGATCTCCCAGGGCCGGCTGGAGGCGCTGCTGAACTTCCAGACCGCCGTGGCCGACCTGACCGGCCTGGACGTGGCCAACGCCTCCCTGCTCGACGAGGGCACCGCCGCCGCCGAGGCGATGACGCTGGCCCGCCGCGCCTCCAGGGCGCCCGCCGGCGCGGTGTTCGCCGTCGACGCCGACGTCCTGCCGCAGACGCTGGCGGTGCTGCGCACCCGCGCGGTGCCGCTGGGCATCGAGCTGGTCGAGGTGGACCTCGACGCCGCCGACCCGCTGGCCGCGCTGGGCGAGCGCGCGCCGTTCGGCCTGCTCGTGCAGTACCCCGGCACCTCCGGCCGGGTGCGCGACCTGGCCGGCGTCGTCGCCGCCGCCAAGGAGCGCGGGGCGGTGGCGGTGGCCGCGGCGGACCTGCTGGCGCTGGCGCTGCTGCGCGCCCCCGGCGAGTTCGGCGTCGACGTCGCCGTGGGCTCCTCCCAGCGCTTCGGGGTGCCGATGTTCGCCGGCGGCCCGCACGCGGCGTACATGGCGGTGCGCAAGGGCCTGGAGCGCAACCTGCCCGGCCGCCTCGTGGGCGTCTCCAGGGACGCCGACGGCGCGCCCGCCTACCGCCTGGCCCTGCAGACGCGCGAGCAGCACATCCGCCGCGACCGGGCCACCAGCAACATCTGCACCGCCCAGGTCCTGCTGGCCGTGATGGCCGGCTGCTACGCGGTGCACCACGGCCCCGAGGGCCTGCGCTCGATCGCCGCGCAGGTCGCCGCCACCGCGGCCCGGGTGGCCGAGGGCCTGCGCGCCGGCGGCGTGGAGGTCGTGCACGAGGAGTTCTTCGACACCGTCCTGGCCCGCGTGCCCGGCCGCGCCCGGCGGGTGGTGGCCGCCGCGCTGGAGGCCGGGGTGAACCTGCGCCTGGTCGACGAGGACCACGTCGGCCTGACCTGCGACGAGACCACGTCGGCCGAGCACGTGGCCGCCGCGCTGGCCGGCTTCGGCCTGGAGCCCGTGCGGGACGCGCCCGGGCACGCCCTGCCCGCCGCGCTGCTGCGCACCAGCGCGTACCTGCAGCACCCGGTCTTCTCGCAGCACCGCTCCGAAACCTCGATGCTGCGCTACCTGCGCCGCCTCTCCGACGCCGACTACGCCCTGGACCGCGGCATGATCCCGCTGGGCTCGTGCACGATGAAGCTCAACGCCACCACCGAGCTGGAGCCGGTGTCGTGGCCGGAGTTCGCCGACCTGCACCCGTACGCGCCCGCCGACCAGCTCGCCGGCACCGCGGCGATGGTCGCCGACCTGGAGCGCTGGCTGGCGGAGGTCACCGGCTACGACGCGGTGTCCCTGCAGCCCAACGCCGGCTCGCAGGGCGAGTTCGCCGGCCTGCTGGCGATCCGCGCCCACCACCGCTCCCGCGGCGAGGCGCACCGCACGGTGTGCCTGATCCCCAGCTCCGCGCACGGCACCAACGCCGCCAGCGCCGTCATGGCGGGCCTGCGGGTGGTCGTGGTGGCCTGCGACGCGGACGGCAACGTCGACCTGGACGACCTGCGCCGCAAGGTGTCCGAGCACGCCGACGACCTCGCCGCCATCATGGTGACCTACCCCTCCACGCACGGGGTGTACGAGGCCTCCATCCGCGAGGTGTGCGCCCTGGTGCACGACGCCGGCGGGCAGGTGTACGTCGACGGCGCGAACCTCAACGCCCTGGTCGGCCTGGCCCGCCCCGGCCGGTTCGGCGCGGACGTCTCGCACCTGAACCTGCACAAGACGTTCTGCATCCCGCACGGCGGCGGCGGCCCGGGCGTGGGCCCGGTCGCGGTGCGCGCGCACCTGGCCCCGTTCCTGCCGGCCACCTCGCCCGAGGCCGACCCCGAGGGCGTCGGCATGGTCTCCTCCGCGCCGTTCGGCTCGGCGGGGATCCTGCCGATCTCGTGGGCGTACGTGCGCCTCATGGGCGCCGAGGGCCTGCGCGCGGCGACCGTGCAGGCGGTGCTCAGCGCCAACCACGTCGCCGCGCGGCTGTCGGAGGCGTTCCCGGTGCTCTACCGCGGCCCGGGCGGGCTGGTGGCGCACGAGTGCATCCTCGACCTGCGCCCCATGACCAAGGCCACCGGCGTGACGGTGGAGGACGTCGCCAAGCGGCTCATCGACCACGGCTTCCACGCGCCGACGATGTCCTTCCCCGTCGCCGGCACCCTCATGGTCGAGCCCACCGAGAGCGAGGACCTCGCCGAGGTCGACCGCTTCTGCGACGCGCTGCTCGCCATCGCCGCCGAGGTGCGCGAGGTCGCCGAGGGCCGCTGGGCGGTGGAGGACTCCCCGCTGCGCCACGCCCCGCACACCGCCGCCGCCCTGACCGGCGAGTGGGACCACCCGTACACCCGCGCCGAGGCCGTCTACCCCGGCGGTCTGGACCCGCGCACGAAGTACTGGCCCCCGGTGCGCCGCATCGACGGCGCCGCCGGGGACCGCAACCTCGTGTGCTCCTGCCCGCCGCTGGAGGACCTCGCCGAGGGCTGAGCCGGTCGCGCCGGGGGTCTGGACCGCGGTCCGGTCCGGGCGGCACCCTGGGGGTGCCGCCCGGACCGCCCGGGCCGCGACCCGGAGGCAGCGGTGAGCGAGGCGACGCAGGACCCCGCCGAGGTCAAGGCGCAGGTGGACCGCTGGAACGCCGCGGTCGTCGAGGAGTTCCGGGCCAACGCCGGGCGCGTGGGGGGCCGCTTCGAGGGCGCCCCGATGGTCCTGGTGCACCACGTGGGCCGCAGGAGCGGCACCGAGCGGGTCAGCCCGATGGTCTACCAGGACGTCGACGGCGCGTACGCCGTCTTCGCCTCCCGCGGCGGGGCCCCCACGCACCCGGACTGGTACCACAACCTCCTCGCCCACCCCGAGACGACCGTCGAGGTCGGCACCGAGACCTTCCCGGTGCGGGTGCGCGAGCTCGCCGGCGAGGAGCGCGCGGCGGTGTGGGAGAAGCAGAAGGCCCTCATGCCCGGTTTCGCCGAGTACGAGGTCAGCGCCGCGCCCCGGCAGATCCCCGTGCTGCTGCTGGAGCGCGCGGGCTGAGGCCCCCCGCGCGGCGTGGCCGCGCCCGCGCCGCGACCCCCGCGGCCTAGGATCGCCGCAGGGGGTGATCACGATGGGGTTCCTGGAGTCGCTGCTGGAGCAGAGCTGGCTGCTGTGGATCGCCGCCGCGCTCGTCCTGGGCATCCTGGAGATCACGGCGATCGACCTCGTCTTCGCCATGCTCGCCGGGGGAGCCCTCGCCGGCGCGGCCGCCGACGCGCTCGGGCTGGGGTTCGTGGGGCAGGTGCTGGTCGCCGCCGCCGTCGCCGGGCTGCTCATCGGCACCATCCGGCCGGTGCTGCTGCGACGGCTGACGATGCCCCCCGTGGGCACGACCAACGCCCCGGCCCTGGTGGGCCGCAGCGCCCTGGTGCTCAGCGACGTCACCGCCCGCGGCGGGCTGGTCAAGCTCGCGGGGGAGACGTGGTCGGCGCGCACCACCCCCGACCGGACGTTCACCGCCGGTGAGGACGTCGTCGTCACCGCCATCGACGGGGCCACCGCCGTGGTCGGGCCCGTCGCGCCGCCGGCGCCCGCTGCGCCGCACCCCGAGGAGGGCACGCCCTGATGGACACCGTCGTGACGCTCGTCGTCCTGCTC
The DNA here is from genome assembly GCF_050871925.1 of Kineococcus gurbantunggutensis. Classification (NCBI taxonomy): domain Bacteria; kingdom Bacillati; phylum Actinomycetota; class Actinomycetes; order Kineosporiales; family Kineosporiaceae; genus Kineococcus; species Kineococcus gurbantunggutensis. The sequence continues at coordinate 7,994 of NZ_JBJLSG010000131.1, read as the reverse complement.
CTGGTCGTCCTGTTCGTGGCGATCGTCATCGCCCGCACCATCCGGATCGTGCCGCAGGCCACCGCCGTCATCGTGGAGCGGCTGGGCCGGTACTCGCGCACCCTGGACGCCGGGCTGCACTTCCTCGTGCCGTTCATCGACAAGGTGCGCGCCACCGTCGACCTGCGCGAGCAGGTGGTCTCCTTCCCGCCGCAGACGGTCATCACCTCCGACAACCTCGTCGTGAGCATCGACACCGTCATCTACTACCAGCCGACCGACCCCAAGGCGGCCACGTACGAGATCGCCAACTACATCCAGGCGATCGAGCAGCTCACCGTCACCACCCTGCGCAACGTCGTGGGCTCGCTGGACCTGGAGCAGACCCTCACCAGCCGCGACCAGATCAACGGTCAGCTGCGCGGGGTGCTGGACGACGCCACCGGCCGCTGGGGCATCCGCGTGAACCGCGTGGAGCTCAAGGCGATCGACCCGCCGGCCAGCGTGCAGGACTCCATGGAGAAGCAGATGCGCGCCGAGCGCGACCGGCGCGCGGCGATCCTCAACGCCGAGGGCCTGAAGCAGTCGCAGATCCTCACCGCCGAGGGCGAGAAGCAGTCCTCCATCCTGCGCGCCGAGGGTTCCGCGCAGGCGGCGATCCTGCGCGCGCAGGGCGAGGCGCGCGCCATCACGCAGGTGTTCGACGCCATCCACCGCGGCGACCCGGACCCCAAGCTGCTGGCCTACCAGTACCTGCAGACGCTGCCGCAGATCGCGCGCGGCGACGCCAACAAGCTGTGGATCGTGCCCAGCGAGCTCGGTGACGCCCTGAAGGGCTTCGGCTCGATGTTCGAGGCCCACGGCGGCGCCGACGGCGGCGGTCCCGCCCGCCGCGCCCGCGACGGCGAGGAGCACCACCACGTCCCGGACTTCGAGGAGCCGGTGCTGGAGGACCCCTCCGAGGCGCTGCACCGCGCCCGCGCGGAGGCGGCCGGGGCCAGCGCGGCCGCCGAGGGCGCCACCCGCACCCTCAACGGCCCCGGGGACCCGCTGCCGGCGCAGGACCCGCCCGCCGCGCAGCGCTGAGGCCCGCGCCGACGCTCTCGCGCTCGCGGCGCAGCCGGCGCCCCTCGCGCGCGTACCAGCCGCCGAACAGCGCCACCGCGGTGGCGACCTCCACGAGCGTGCCGCCGTAGTGCAGCAGCTCCGCGCCGGCGCGCACGTCCGCGGTGCCGCCCGCGTGCCCGCCGTGGCCGGGCGCGGCGGGCACGCCGCGCGCCCACAGCAGCTTGGCCACCACGTCGTGCACGGCCGCCGCGACCACCAGCAGCACCGCCCGCGCCGCCACCCCCGGCCGGTGCGGCAGCGGGTCCGCGCCGGCCACCACCGCGCTGAACAGGTACGCGGCCGCCGCCGTGTGCGCGTGCACCAGCGCCCCGAGCCAGGGGCGCTCGTGGGCCAGGGCGAACAGGGGCGTGAGGTAGAACGCGGCCAGCCCGCCCGCCTCCAGCGCCAGCACCACCGGCGCCCACGTCACCACCCGCGACCAGCGCCCGCGCACCGCGCCCAGCAGCGCGCGCCGGGCCCGCAGCGGCAGGGCCCGCAGCGCCAGGGTCACCGGCGCGGCCAGCGCCAGCAGCAGCGGCGCCAGCATCGTGGCCAGCAGGTGCACCACCACGTGGGCGCGGAAACCGCCGGCCGGCAGCACCCCGGGCGCCAGCGCGGGCGCCAGGCCCGCCGCCGCCAGCGCGGCCCCGGCGCCCAGGGCCGCCGCGGTGCGCCGCACCGGCCAGCGGTCCCCGCGCCGGTGCAGCCGCTGCTCGCCCGCCAGGTAGGCGCCCGGCACCAGCACCGCCAGGACCAGCAGCACCGCGTCCACCCCGGCGTCCACCCCCGTGCCCACCTGCGCGCTCACCCGCGCGCCGACCCCCGGGCGCGGCGCCGCGCGCGGACCAGCACCGCGGCCCCGGCCACGGCGCCCAGCGCGCCGGCGAGGTTCCAGGCCAGGTCGTACGGCAGCAGCTCCACGCCGTAGCGCACCTGGTGCAGGCCCAGCACCTTGTGCTGCACCAGCCCGTCGTAGAGCTGGAACACCCCCCAGCCCAGCAGCAGCCCGCCCAGCAGGTGCGGCCGGGAGGCGGCCCGGCGCCGCTGCAGGTCGGCGAAGAGGAACAGCCCGGCCACGGTGGCGATCCAGCCGCCGGCGTGGAAGAGCCCGTCGGAGAACAGGCCCACCTCGAGGGTGGAGCGGTCGTAGAAGTGGTGCCAGTGCAGCAGCTGGTGGAAGACGGCCTCGTCGACGAAGGCCGCCAGGCCCACCCCCGAGAGCACACCGGCCAGCAGGGACCTGCGCGTCACCGCCGGTCCTCAGCCCGCGCGCGGCGGCACGGCCGTGGGGCCGGAGCGGTGCCCGGGGCCCAGCGCCTCGACGACGGCGCTGCGGCGCAGCACCTCCAGCTCGGCGGCCTGCCGGTCGGCGCGGTGGGCGAGCTCCTGCAGCTCCTCCGCGTCCAGCCGCTCGTCCGTCATCGCCAGCTCGCGCAGCGCCCGCCACACCGCACCCTTGCCCAGCACCCCCAGGTGCAGCAGCTCCAGCTCGACGACCGAGCTCAGCGGGGAGCGGCGCAGCAGCCTGCCGTTGCTCTTCAGCGCCCCCGCCGCCTCCGCGGCGCGCCCCAGGGCCTGCAGGCGGCGGTCGGGCTCCACCCCCAGGGAGCGCATGGTGCGCAGCAGGGTGTCCTTGTCCTCGGCGACCTCGCGGGCCAGGCGCGCCAGCGCCTCGCCGGCGTCGCTGCCGCGGTGGCTGCGCGCGGCGCGCGCGAACCGGGCACGGCCGGCGGTGGCGCCGGCGTAGTGGTCGTTGAGGTAGATCGCCAGGAGGCGCTGCCGGTCGGCCGGGGGGGTGCGGTGCTCTTCCACGTCCCTGCACTACCCGCTCGCGGCACCGGGCAACCCCCGCGGCGGTTGCCCTCCCCGGCGCGGGGTAGGGGACCGGCGTGGACCCCAGCGACCGGCAGCTGTCCCTGACCTTCGTCGGCACCGCGACGACCCTCGTGCGCTACGGCGGGCTGACGCTGCTGACGGACCCGAACTTCCTGCACCGCGGCCAGTACGCCTGGCTGGGCAAGGGGCTGGTCTCCAAGCGGCTGACCGACCCCGCGCTGCGGGTGGAGGAGCTGCCCGAGCTGGACGCGGTGGTCCTCTCGCACCTGCACGGCGACCACTTCGACCGGGTGGCCCGCCGCGGGCTGCCGCACGACGTGCCGATCCTCACCACCCCCCACGCCCGGCGCCGCCTGGCCGGGCGCGACGGCTTCACCGACGTCACCGGCCTGGGCGTGTGGCAGTCGCGCACGCTGCGCCGCGGCGACGTGCAGGTGCGCGTCACCGCCGCGCCGGCGCGGCACGCCCCCGAGCCGTGGCAGCGCCTGCTGCCGCCGGTGATGGGCAGCGTGTGGGAGTTCGGGCCGGTGGGGGGAGCGACGGCGTTCACGCTCTACGTCTCCGGCGACACCCTCAACGTGCCGGAGCTGCGCGAGATCCCGATGCGCCACCCGCACGTGGACCTGGCCGTCCTGCACCTGGGCGGCACCACCCTGCCCGGCGGGCTGGTGGTGACGATGGACGGGGTGCAGGGCGCCGACCTGCTGCAGGTCGTCGAACCGGCCCGCGCGGTGCCCGTCCACGTCGACGACTACGGCGTCTTCTGCTCCCCGCTGTCGCACTTCCGCGAGGAGGTCGAGCGGCGCGGCCTGGGCGCGGTGGTGCGCTACGTGGCGCGCGGCGAGACGGCCGTGTTCGCGCCCCGGTGAGCACCGGCGCACCGGGAGCCGGCGCCCCGGGAGCCGGCGCCCCGGCGGAGCCGCCGGGGCTGCCCGAGCGCTCCCCGGGCACCCGGCGCTGGCTGTTCGCCGACCAGCTCGGCCCGCACTTCCTGGACCGGCCCGAGCAGCCGGTGCTGCTGGTGGAGTCCACCGACGTCCTCCGCCGCGCGCCGGTGCACCGCCGCAAGGCGCACCTGGTGCTCTCGGCGCTGCGCCACCGCGCCGCCGAGCTGGGGGAGCGGGCGGTGGTGCTGCGCGCGGGCACCTACGGCGAGGCGCTGGCGCAGGTGGGCGAGCCGGTCAGCGCGTGCGACCCCACCTCCTGGGGCGCGCGCCGCCTCGTGCGGCGCCTGGCGGCGGCCGGGGCGGCGGGCGAGCGCGCCGAGGTGCGGGTGCTGGCCTCGCGCGGCTTCGTCGTCTCCGAGGAGCAGTTCGGGCACTGGGTGCGCCACCGCGCGCGCGGCCGGCTGCTCATGGAGGACTTCTACCGCGACGTGCGCCGCCACCACGGCCTGCTGCTCGACGGCCGCGGCGGCCCGGTGGGGGGCTCGTGGAACCACGACGCCGCCAACCGCGAGCCGCCGCCGCGCTCGGGCCGGCTGGAGGTGCCCGACCCGTGGTGGCCGGTGGAGGACGACGTCGACGCGCAGGTGCGCGAGGACCTGGACCGCCTCCAGCGGCAGGGCGTGCGCTTCCTGGGCGAGGACGGCCCGCGCCGCTTCGCCGTCACCCGCGCCGAGGCGCTGGCGGCCCTGGAGCACTTCCTGCAGCACCGGCTGGAGGCGTTCGGCGCGCACGAGGACGCGGTCCTGTCGCAGCAGCCGTGGATGGCGCACTCGCTGCTGTCGGTGCCGCAGAACCTCGGCCTGCTCGACCCGCTGGAGGTGGCCCGGCGCGCGGAGGAGCACGGCCGCGCCCGGCGGCTGCGGGTGGCGTCGGTGGAGGGGTTCGTGCGCCAGGTCGTGGGGTGGCGCTCGTGGAATTGGCACCTGCACTGGCACCTGGGGCCGGGTTACCGCGAGAGCAACGCCCTACGGGCCCACGAGCCGCTGCCGCGCTGGTTCGCCGACCTGGACGACGGCGCGGTGGGAGCGAACTGCCTGGCGCACGTGCTGCGCGGGGTGCGCGAGGAGGGTTGGGTGCACCACGTGCCGCGGCTGATGGTGCTGGGCGGGTGGGCGCTGCAGCGCCGGTACCGGCCCGCGGAGCTGGCCGACTGGTTCCGGCGCGCCTTCGTGGACGGCCACGAGTGGGTGATGACCACGAACGTGGTGGGCGTGTCCCAGCACGCCGACGGCGGGGTGGTGGCCACCAAGCCGTACACCTCCGGCGGGGCGTACGTGGACCGCATGAGCGACCTCTGCGGCGGGTGCCGCTACGACCCGGCGGTGCGCGTGGGCGAGCGCGCCTGCCCGTACACCGCCGGGTACTGGGCGTTCCTGCACGCGCAGCGGGAGCGGCTGGCCGCCAACCCGCGGCTGCGCCAGGCGCTGCGCGGGCTGGACCGGCTCGGCGACCTGGACGCGGTGCTGGCGCAGGAGCGCGCGCGAGGCGCCGCCCCGCCGTGAGCCGCGCCCCGCCCGCGGGCCGTCAGGGCAGCGCGTCCTGCAGACGCACCGCCCCGACGGTGGTCATCCGCACCACCGGCGCCGAGCCGAACCACACCGCCACCTCGCGCCGGGCCGCCCCGAGGTCCTCGCCCAGGACCACCGCGCGCCCCAGGGTGCCCGCGGCCAGGCCGTCCACGAGGTGGCGCTCGGCGCCCGGGGCCACCGTGAACTGCCCGGCGGGCAGGCCCCGCCCGACGCCCGCCGAGGCCAGCGCGCCGGCGGTGCCGTAGCGGTCGGCGGCGAAGACGCGCTCCGCGCCGGGCATCCGCAGGGCCGCCTCGTCGGCGACCCCCTCGTCGCCGCCGGCCACGGTGGTCTCCCGCACGCCCAGCGCGCTCAGGGTCCGCGCCGCCTGCTCGGCCACGGCCGGGTCGTCGGGCAGCACCACCAGCGGCTGGCCCAGCCCGGCGGCCGGCCCGGCGGCGGCGAGCGCGTCGACCAGGTGGGCCTGCTCGCCGGAGGCGGCCCAGGCGTGCTCGGCGCGCGGCATCAGCTCGGCGAGCGCCCGCGAGGTGGCGTAGCGGTCCGCACCGGCGACGCGGGCCACGTGCTCGACGCCGAGCGCGCGCAGCCGCTTGGCGGTCAGCTCGCCCAGGGCGTCGGCGCCGCCGACGAGCAGCACCGAGCGCACGCCGCGCTCGCCCAGGTACGCGGACGTGGCTGCCGGGACCGCGTCGCGGGTGGCCAGCAGCAGGGGCGCGGCCAGGCTGCGGGCCAGCGGCGCGGCCGACAGCGCGTCCACGAGGTGCGCGTCCTCCCCGCTGACGAGCACGGCGACGTCGGCCTCGGGGAAGCCCTCGCGCGCCACCGCCGCGGCCGTGGCGAACCGGTCCGGGCCGGCGAGCTGGCCGAAGGAGCCCGGGGTGCCGCTGGGCAGCGGCGCGCCGCGGTAGGTGCGGCCCTCGGCGCACCCCGGGTGCGGCACCGGCAGCGCCGGTGAGCAGCGGGGCGTGAGGGTCTCGTAGCCGATCTCGGGCGCGGCCGCGGCCGGTGCCGCCGCGGTGCCGGTGAGCAGCGCGGCGGCGAGCAGGCCGCCGGTGAGCGGGGCGGCGGCGCCGCGGCGGCGCGCGCGGTGCCGCGCGCGGGAGCGCTGCCGGGACGAGCGCTGCTGGGACGGGTGGTGCTCGGACAAGGGATCCCCCCCGGGACGTGGGTGCACCGCCCGCGGTGGCGCGGCGGCCGGGGGAGCGTGGCACCGCCGCGGGCGGTGGTGCAGGGATTTCCCGGTGCCCCCGGTGCCCCCGGTGCGCGGCGCGTCGGGCCGCGGAGCTTGTGCAACGTTGTAGAGAACGGCATGCTCGGACCGGCACCCGCTCGGGTGCGCTCGACGACGAGCAGGAGGAGACCCGTGCCCCGACCGATGCGCAGCCCCTGGGCACCACCGCGCACCCTCGGCACCCCCGGCACCCCCGGCACCCCCGCCCCGCAGGACCGCCGCCGCCGGCGCCGCGCGTCCGTGACGATCGGCGCCGCGGCCCTGTGCGTGCTGACCGGCACCGCGCCCGCGCAGGCCGCCGGACCGTGGCCCTCGGCGCCCGGCGGCAAGCTGACGATGACCGGCGACGTCGGCGACCACGTGCCCGGCGTGGTCGACGACCCCGTGCACGACCCCACGCTGTTCAGCGACCGCGGCACCTACTACGTGTTCTCCACCGGCATCGCGAACCCTCAGGACCCCGGCGGCATCTTCGTGCGCCGCTCCACCGGCTCGCTGGCCGGCCCGTGGGAGTCCGTGGGCGCCATCGCGCTGCCGGAGTGGACGAGGGCGTACGGCGTGGGGCACCTGTGGGCCCCGCACGTCGTCGAGCGCGCCGGCACGTTCTACCTGTACTACGCCGCGTCCTCGTTCGGGACGAACGACTCCGCGATCGGGGTGGCCACCAGCCGCACGCCGGGCGACCTGGACAGCTGGGTCGACCACGGCCCCGTGCTGCGCTCGACGACCGCTGACGACCACAACGCCATCGACCCGCAGGTCTTCTCCGCCCGCGGGAAGTGGTACATCGCCTTCGGCTCCTTCTGGACCGGCGTGAAGGTGCAGGAGCTGCGGGGCATGACCCGGCCCGTGGGCCCGGTCCTGGACCTGGCCAGCAACCCCGTCGACCCGCCGAACGCGATCGAGAACCCGCAGGTCTTCCAGCACGGCGGGTACTGGTACCTCACGGTCTCCTGGGACTCCTGCTGCCAGGGCGTGAACAGCACCTACAAGACGGTCGTGGGCCGCTCCACGAGCCCCACCGGGCCTTTCGTGGACCGCGAGGGCAGGGCCATGACCGACGGCGGCGGCACGCTGCTGCTCGACCGGCGCGGCAACCAGGTCGGCACCGGCGCCCTGGACGTGCTCCAGGAGCGCGGGCGCACCTACGCGGTGCACCACTACTACGACGCGGACACCGGCGGCACGATCCGCATGCAGATCCGCGAGGTGCAGTGGCGCGACGGCTGGCCGACCTTCGGCTACGGCCCCGGCGACGGCGCCCCGCCGGCGTGAGCACCCCCGGGCCGGGCGCCCCCGCGCCCGGGCCGCCACCCCCCCCCGAACACCCCCCCCACACCAGCGCCCGCAGCACCCCCCCCACCC
>NZ_JBJLSG010000130.1:0-14141 GCF_050871925.1 Kineococcus gurbantunggutensis | reverse complement strand
GGGTGTCGGCGGGCGGGGGTCCCGGCGGCGCCCGCCGCCCCCCCGCCCCCGCCCCCCCCCCCCCCCCCCCCCCCCCCCCCCCCCCCCCCCCCCCCCCCCGAGGCCGCGGTCCTCAGCCCACGACCGAGGTGATGGCCTCCCCGAGGGCACCGGCCTCGTCGGGGGTCATCTCGACCACGAGACGGCCACCCCCTTCCAGCGGCATGCGCAGGACGATGCCGCGCCCCTCCTTGGTGACCTCCAGCGGACCGTCCCCGGTCCTCGGCTTCATGGCCGCCATCGGCGTGCGTCCTCTCTCGTGGTCCTCGTGCGCCCGCCGGTCGCGACCGGGTGCCGCGGCCGGCGTGTGTGGGTCCATCATCCCCCATGGGCACCCCCCGTCGTGCGCCCGGGCACGCCGGGCGATCACGCGGCGACCGCCGGGCGGGCGCCCGCGCGGGGCGCGGCGGGTGCGCGCAGGGGTCACGGCGGCCAGTCGGCCGGCGGGGAGAAGCGCCACAGCCACGCGGTCCACACCACCTGCAGCGCCAGCGAGCCCACCACCCACGCCCCCAGCGCGCCGCGCCGGCGCGGGTGCAGCCCGACCAGGCCGGCGAGCGGGAAGAGCAGGACCAGGTAGCGGAAGAGGCTGGTGAAGGGGTCCAGCACGAGCAGCAGGTAGCCGACGTACGCCAGGCACCAGGTGCGCAGCTCCGCGCCGAGGACGGCGGTGCGCGGGCCGAGCAGCCAGGCGGCGTAGGCGACGACGGCCGCCACCAGCAGCACCGGGCCGGCGACCGCGCCCAGCACGTGCTGCGAGACGCCCCACCACGGCTGCAGCCAGACGACCTCACCGCCGCTGCGCCAGGCGCCCATCGTGGCGGTGTAGGCGTCGCGGCGGCCGGTGAGCAGCCAGGCGGTGACCGGCCACAGCAGGCCGGCGGCGCCGGAGGCGCCCAGCAGCACCGCGCAGCGCAGCGCCTCGCGCGCGCCCAGCGCGGCCCCGCGGCGCCGGCCGGCCAGGGCGCGCAGCAGCAGGTGCACGGCGACCACCACCGACAGCGGCACGGCCACCGGCCGGGTGTACCCCAGCGCCAGGGCGACGGCCGCGGCCGGCAGGTAGCGCTGCCGCTGCAGCAGCAGCAGGAAGGCCACGAGCAGCGCCAGGGCGGGGCCCTCGGTGTACGGCACCTGCAGCACCGGCGAGGGCGGGCACACGCACAGCAGCACCGCCGCGCTCCACGCGCCGCGGCGCGCGGCGGCCTCGGGCAGGCGCCGGCGCAGCGCCCGGTGCAGCAGGGCGTGCACGCCCACGGCGGCCGCGGCGCCGCTGACCAGGGAGACCAGCGCCCCGGCCCAGCCGAAGGACAGGCCGGTGGCCGTCAGCGCCCGCGCCAGCAGGGGCGCCAGCGGGTAGAAGGCCAGCTCGGACTGCTGCGGGGAGCCGTCGGGGCCCAGCGGCACCGCGTCGGGGTAGCCGTCCTCGGCGATGCTGCGGTACCAGGTGGCGTCCCACAGCACGAGCACGTCGGAGTAGCCCGCCCCCTGCGGCGTCCAGGCGCTGGGCTCCTGGAAGCGGGCGACCTCGACGAGCACGGCGGCGGAGAACAGCCGCGCGAGCGCGTAGACGGCCAGCACCCGCGCGGCGGCCGGCAGGCGCAGCCAGCGCAGCAGCAGCCGCTCGCGCAGCCGCAGCGGCGCCGGGGCGGGGCGGGTGCGCGCCGGCGGGCGGGGGGCGCTCACGCGCCGCTCCCCGCGCCGGGCCCCTCCACGTCGGCGCGGGCCGCGCGCAGGACCGCCTCGAAGGCCAGCCGGCCCAGCAGCGCCGGCAGCGGGCCGCCCAGGCGGGCCAGCAGCGCCAGCGCCGGCGGGCGCAGCAGGATCCGCTCGCGCCAGCTCACCGCGGTGCGCCCGGGCCCGTCGGCGGCGACCACGATGTCGACGGCGCCGCCGAGCAGGGTGCCGACCTTGCGCACGCGCACCAGCCCGTCGCGGCCCGGCGCGGGGGGCGTGCGCGAGACCACGACCATCTCGTCGTCCAGGACGAGCGGGCCGAGGCGGCTGACGCCGGCGAAGCGCTCCCCGGCCGCGCCCTCGGGCCCGCCGCGGCGCTGCACGACGGTGGCCGGCACCCAGGCGCTCTGCCGGGGCCAGTCGGTGAGCACCTCGAAGACCCGGGCGGGCTCGGCGGCGAAGGTGCCGCGGGCCGTGAAGACGACCTCGCCGCGGCGCCCGGCGCCCGCCACGCTCAGTCCTCCGCCGTGCGCCACGCGGCCAGCTCCTCGTCGCGCTCGCGGATCTCCTCGCGCAGCCGGTCCAGGACGGCGTCGACCTCGTCCATGCGGTAGCCGCGCAGCGCGGTCGAGAAGCGCACCCCGTCGACGTCGCCGGCCAGCACCGGCCCCTCGGGCAGGCCGCGGTGCGGGCGGGTGGAGGTCGCCGGGCCCAGCGCGCCGGAGACGCGGCCGGTGGCCACGGCGCCCACGGCGCCCACGGCCAGCAGCACCAGCGCCAGCAGCACGACCGTCACGGCCGCGCCCCCGGCGCCCCCGGCGCCCGCCCCGGTGCGCCGCCGTCGTCGGGGAAGTCGGCGAAGCTGCCCACGATCTCGGAGCTGGGCAGCGTGACGCGGTCGCGCGGGGCGGACTCCAGGTGGTCCAGCGCGTCGGCGGGGTCGTCGGTCCAGTGCACGACCTCGAAGACGAGGGGGCGGGCGAAGCGGCGCTCGACGAGACCCTCCAGCCAGGTGCGCAGCCCCGCGTAGTGCCCGTCGAGGTCGAGCACGGCCATCGGCTTGGTGTGCAGGCCGATGGTGCGCGCCACCCAGATCTCGAAGAGCTCCTCCAGGGTGCCCAGGCCCCCGGGCAGCACGATGAAGGCGTCGGCGCGCGCGTCCATCTCCGCCTTGCGCCGGCGCATGTCCTCGGTGACGACGAGCTCGCCCAGGCCCTGCGGCGGCAGCTCCAGCTCCATGAGCGCCTTGGGCATCACGCCGGTGGTGCGCGCGCCGGCGGCGCGGGCGGCGGCCTCGGCCGCGCCCATCACGGAGGTGCCGCCGCCGCCGTAGACGAGGTCGTGGCCGCGCTCGCCGATCAGCCGACCCACCTGGGCGGCCAGCTCGACGTGCCGGGCGTCGATGCCGCCGGAGGCGCTGCCGTACAGGCAGATGGTGCTCACGCCGCCACCCCGCCCCCGCCGAGCAGCCAGCCGCGCAGGACGTCCAGGCACCGCTGCAGCTCCTCGACGCGGCAGCGCTCGTCGTCGGCGTGGGCGGTGGCGTTGTCGCCGGGGCCGTAGTTGACCGCGGGCACGCCCAGGGCGGAGAAGCGCGCCACGTCGGTCCAGCCGAACTTCGGCAGCGGCGCGGTGCCGGTGCGGCGCACGAACTCCGCGGCGGCGGGCAGGTGCAGGCCGGGGCGGGCGCCCTCGGCGGCGTCGGTGACGCGCACGTCGAAGCCCTCGAAGACCTCCCGCACGTGCGCCTCGGCCTGCGCGGCGGAGAACGCCGGGGCGAAGCGGTGGTTGACGGTCACGGTGCAGCGGTCGGGGATGACGTTGCCGGCGATGCCGCCGGCGATGCCCACCGCGTTCAGGCCCTCGCGGAAGACCAGGCCCTCCACCTCCACCTCGCGCGGCTCGTAGGCGGCCAGGCGGGCCAGCACGGGGGCGGCGGCGTGGATGGCGTTGCTGCCGCGCCAGGCGCGCGCGGAGTGCGCCGCCTTCCCGGTGGTGGTGACCTCCGCGCGCAGGGTGCCGTTGCACCCGCCCTCGACCACGGCCGAGGAGGGCTCCAGCAGCACGGCGAAGTCGGCCGCGAGCGCCTGCGGGACCCGCCGGGCCAGGCGGCCCAGGCCGTTGCGGGCGGCCTCGACCTCCTCGTTGTCGTAGAAGACGAAGGTCGCGTCGCGCGCGGGGGGCCGGCCGGCGGCCACCGCGGCGGCGGTCTCGCGGGCCAGCACGAGCTGCACCGCCACCCCGCCCTTCATGTCGCAGGTGCCGCGGCCGACGAGCACGTCGCCGTCCGCGGGGTGCTGCTCGCGGCGCACCGGCAGGTTCGGCGGGTCGGTCAGCGGCACGGTGTCCAGGTGCCCGGCCAGCAGGACGCGCTCGGCGCGCCCGAGCCTCGTGCGGGCCACGACGGCGTCGCCGTCGCGCAGGACCTCCAGGGCGCCGCCGGGGCCGGCCCAGGAGCGCAGCGCGGCCTCGACCGCGTCGGCCAGGGCGCGCTCGCCGCCGCTGACGGACTCGGTGTCGCACACGCGGCGGGTCAGCTCGACGACGTCGAGCGCGGGGTCGGTCAGGTCGTGCTGCGCGGGGGCGCCGGGGCTCGTGGCGGCGGGAGCGGTGGTCACGCGCAGAACCCTAGGGCGTGGCCCGGGCTCGCGCGGGGGTCCTCCCGGCGCCCCGCCGGTAGGGTCGCGGGCGTGAGCGAGCAGACCAGCACCCCCGCCAGCACGTCCGGCAGCACCGGCAGCAGCGCCGCCTCCCGGCGCGCGTGGGGGCACGGCCTGGCCACCGTCGCCGAGGACGGCACGGTGCTGGACGTCTGGTACCCGTTCCCCGCGCTGGGCGCGGCCACCTCCGGCGAGGCGAGCTCCTACGGGGTGCCGGCGGAGCTGGCCTCCCTGGAGGACTCCGACCCGCACCGCCGGGTGCGCCAGCGGGTGGTGACCACGCAGATCGACCTGGACGCCCCGCCGGCGGACGCGGCCGACGCGTACCTGCGCCTGCACCTGCTCTCGCACCGCCTGGTGGCCCCGCACGGCCTGGACGTCTCGGGCATCTTCGGCGTCCTGGCGAACGTGGTGTGGACCAACCACGGCCCGTGCGCGGTGGGCGACTTCGAGCGCACCCGCCTGGCGCTGCGCGCCAACGTCGGCCCGGTGACCGTCTACGGCATCGACAAGTTCCCCCGCATGACGGACTACGTCACCCCCTCCGGGGTGCGCGTCGCCGACGCGGACCGGGTGCGCCTGGGCGCGCACCTGGCGCCGGGCACCACCGTCATGCACGAGGGCTTCGTGAACTACAACGCCGGCACGCTGGGCACCTCGATGGTCGAGGGGCGCATCTCCGCCGGGGTCACCGTGGGCGACGGCTCGGACGTCGGCGGCGGCGCCTCGATCATGGGCACCCTCTCCGGCGGCGGCAAGGAGGTCGTCAGCATCGGGCGGCGCACGCTGCTGGGCGCGAACTCCGGCACCGGCATCTCGCTGGGCGACGACTGCGTCGTGGAGGCCGGCACCTACGTCACCGCCGGCACGAAGGTCTCCGTGCTGGACGAGGCCGGCGCGGTGCAGCGCACGGTCGCCGCGCGCACCCTCTCGGGCGCCTCGGGGCTGCTGTTCCGCCGCAACTCCGTCACGGGCGCCGTGGAGGCGCTGCCGCGGCGGGGCGTGAAGGTGGAGCTCAACGCCGCCCTGCACGCCAACTGAGGCGGTGCCCGTCAGCACGCCGCGCGGCGCCCGCACGTCCCGGGCGCCGCGGCTGCCCCGTTCCCGCGCCGCCGCCAACCGGCGCGCGCGGCGCCTGCGCCCGCTGGTGGCGGCCGCCTCGGCCCTGGTGGTGCTGACCGCCGGCGCCCTGTGGCTGGTGGGCGACGAGGACGCCCCCGTGGTGCGCCAGCGCTGCACGGCCACGGTCGACGGGCAGAGCACGTCGTTGTCGCCGGAGCAGGCGGGCCACGCCGCCACGGTGGTGGGGATCGCGGTGCGCCGCGAGCTGCCGGCGCGCGCGGCCACCATCGGGATCGCCACCGTCGTGCAGGAGTCGGGGCTGCGCAACCTCGACCACGGCGACCGCGACTCCCTGGGGCTGTTCCAGCAGCGCCCCTCGCAGGGGTGGGGCACCGAGCAGCAGGTGCAGGACCCGGTGTTCGCCACCAACGCGTTCTACGACGCGCTCGTGCAGGTCGAGGGGTACCGGGACCTGCCGGTGACCGACGCCGCGCAGCGGGTGCAGCGCAGCGGCTTCCCGCTGGCCTACGGCGACCACGAGCCGGAGGCGCGCCTGATCGCCTCGGCGCTGACGGGGTACACCCCGGCCGGGTTCACCTGCCGGCTGCGCCGGGCGGAGCCGGACGCGCAGGTGGGCACCGACGAGCAGGCGTCCTTGAAGGCGCAGCGGCTGCGCGACGCGGCGGCCGTGCAGGCGGTGCGGGTGGACGCGGCCGTGGTGCCCGGCACGGACGGCAAGGGCCTGCAGTGGTCGCTGCAGGGCGAGGAGGCGCCCCGGCTGGCGTGGGCGGCGGCGGCGTGGGCGGTGGCCTCGGCCGCCGGGTACGACGTCGTGGAGGTGGAGGTGGCCGGCCACCGCTGGGAGCGCGAGGCCCCCGGGCGCGGCTGGGTCGGCGCCGACACCGGCGTGCCCGAGGGCGACGTGCGGGTGCGGGTGTCCTGAGCGGGGCCGCCCCCGCACGCACCGCGCCCCCGTCCGCGGCGTGCGGGCGGGGGCGCGGCGGGGCGGCGGGGCGCGTCAGCGGGCGGAGAGGTCCGCGTAGTCGCGGGCGCCCTCGCCGACGTACACCTGGCGCGGGCGGCCGATCTTGGTGGCCGGGTCGTTGATCATCTCGCGCCACTGCGCGATCCAGCCGGGCAGGCGGCCCAGCGCGAACAGCACCGTGAACATCTTCGTCGGGAAGCCCATCGCCTTGTAGATGAGCCCGGTGTAGAAGTCCACGTTGGGGTAGAGCTTGCGCTCGATGAAGTAGTCGTCGGACAGGGCGATCTCCTCCAGGCGCATCGCGATGTCCAGCAGCTCGTCGCGCTTGCCGAGCTGGGAGAGCACCTGGTCGGCGGTCTTCTTCACGATGGCCGCGCGCGGGTCGTAGTTCTTGTACACCCGGTGGCCGAAGCCCATCAGGCGCACGCCCTTCTCCTTGTTCTTCACCCGCGCCATGAAGGTGTCGACGTCGTCGTCGGAGCTGCGGATGGACTCCAGCATGTCCAGCACGGCGGAGTTCGCACCGCCGTGCAGCGGCCCGGACAGCGCGTGGATGCCGGCGGAGACGGAGGCGAAGAGGTTCGCCTGGCCGGAGCCGACGAGGCGCACGGTGGAGGTGGAGCAGTTCTGCTCGTGGTCGGCGTGCAGGATCAGCAGCTGGTCCAGCGCCTTGACCATCACCGGGTCCAGCTCGTAGTCCTCGGCGGGGTTGCCGAAGGACAGGCGGGTGAAGTTCTCCACCAGGCCCAGGCGGTTGTCCGGGTACAGCAGCGGCTGCCCCAGGCTCTTGCGGTGCGCGTACGCCGCGATGGTCGGCAGCTTGGCCATGAGGCGGATGGTGGACAGCTCGACCTGCTCGACGTCGAACGGGTTCAGGCTGTTGGGGTAGAAGGTCGACAGCGCGCTGACGGCGCTGGAGAGCACCGGCATCGGGTGCGCGTCGCGCGGGAAGCCGTCGAAGAACCGCTTGAGGTCCTCGTGCAGCAGGGTGTGGCGCTGGATGCGCTCGGTGAAGGCGGTCAGCTGCTCGGCGGTGGGCAGCTCGCCGTAGATGAGCAGGTAGCTGGTCTCGATGAACGAGGAGCTCTCGGCGAGCTGCTCGATCGGGTAGCCGCGGTAGCGCAGCACGCCCGCGTCGCCGTCGATGTAGGTGATCGCCGAGGTGCAGGAGGCGGTGTTGGTGAAGCCGGCGTCCAGGGTGACCAGCCCGGTCTCCTTGAGCAGGCTGGAGATGCCGAAGCCGGGGGCACCCTCGGTGGCCTGCGTGACCGGGAGGTCGAGGTCGCCACCTGCGTGCTTCAGCGTCACGGAGTCCACCATGCGGCTGACCGTACCCGCACGGCGGTGCGGCGCCCAACACGGGGCGGGCCACCGGGCGGGAGGACTTGGTCACACGCTGTCCACGTCTCCCGACGCGGGTGCGCACACCTCCCCCACCGTCCACCCGGTGGCCACCGCCGCGTCAGCCGCCGGTCGCGCCCAGGTCGGCCAGGCGCTGCGGGACCTGCCCGACGCGCTCGTCGGGCGCGGTCAGCGCCACCCGCACGTGCCGCGCGCCGAGCGGCCCGTAGAAGTCGCCGGGGGCGACGAGCACGCCGCGGCGGGCCAGCAGGTCCACCGTGGTGCGCGCGTCCTCGCCGCGGGTGCTCCACAGGTACAGCCCCGCGCCGGAGGCGTCCACGCGGAAGCCGGCGCCCTCCAGCGCCGTGCGCAGCACCTCGCGGCGGGCGCGGTAGCGCTCGCGCTGGGCGTCGACGTGGGCGTCGTCGGACAGGGCCGCGGCCAGGGCGGCCTGCACCGGCCACGGCACGATCATCCCGGCGTGCTTGCGCACCTCCAGCAGCTCGCGCACCAGGGCGGGGTCGCCGGCGGCGAAGGCCGCGCGGTAGCCGGCCAGGTTGGACTGCTTGGAGGTGGAGTACACCGCCAGCAGCCCGGTGCTGTCGCCGCCGGTGACGCGCGGGTCCAGCACGGAGGGCACCAGGCCGCCGCGGGAGGCGTCGTGGGCGGGGTCCCAGCCCAGCTCGGCGTAGCACTCGTCGCTGGCCACGACCGCGCCGTGCTCGCGGGCCCAGGCCACCAGGCGGGCCAGCTCCGCGGCCTCCAGGACGGCCCCGGTGGGGTTGGACGGGGAGTTCAGCCACAGCAGGCGCACCTCGTGGCCGGCGCGGCGGGCCTCCTCCAGCGCCTCCACGCCGCCGGCGAGGTCGACGGGCACCGGGGTCGCCCCGGCCAGGCGGGCGCCCACGTCGTACGTGGGGTAGGCCACCGCCGGGTGGGCCACGGCGTCGCCCGGCCCCAGGCCCAGCAGGAACGGCAGCCAGGCCACCAGCTCCTTGGAGCCCACGGTGGGCAGGACGCCGTCGGGGTCCACGCCGGGCGCGCCGCGCCGGCGGGCGAACCAGGCCGCCACCGCCTCGCGCAGCGCGGGGGTGCCCCACGTCTGCGGGTAGCCGGGGGCGTCCGCGGCGGCCCGCAGCGCGTCGGCCACGACCGCGGGGGTCGGGTCGACGGGGGTGCCCACGGACAGGTCCACGAGGCCGCCGGGGTGGCTCGCGGCCAGCGCCTTGGCGCCGGCCAGCGAGTCCCACGGGAAGTCCGGCAGCGCCGCGCCGCGCGCGCGGCGGGCGGCCGGCGGGGCGCTCAGCGGCCCTCGCCCTGCGGGGGCAGCGCGCTGACCACCGCGTGGTCGGCCTCGATCAGGCCCGTCTTGGCCGCACCGCCGGGCGAGCCGACGGTGTCGAAGAACTCCACGTTGGCCGCGGTGAACGCCGACCACTGCTCGGGCACGTCGTCCTCGTAGTAGATGGCCTCCACCGGGCACACCGGCTCGCAGGCCCCGCAGTCCACGCACTCGTCGGGGTGGATGTACAGCGAGCGCTTGCCCTCGTAGATGCAGTCGACGGGGCACTCCTCGATGCACGCCTTGTCCTTGACGTCCACGCAGGGCTGGGCGATGACGTAGGTCACTGGTGTCCTCCTCCTCCGGCGCAGCGGGCCGCCGGACGCGTCCTCCTAGTATCGCGGACGCCGGCGGCGCGCGCCGTCGGGGACGGGCGGACGGGGGCGGTGGGGTCGGTGGGCGCTGCGGAGGACGCGGCGGCGGGCGCCGCGCAGAGGGCCGCGGAGGGCGCTGCGGGGGGCTCGGGCGTGGCGCACGTGCTGCGCGAGCACGAGCTGGTGGTCGGGGCGCGCGTGGTGGTGCGCCACCGCCTGGCCGACGGCTCCGCCAGCGACGCCCTGGGCGAGCTGACCGCCGCCGACGGGGAGCTGCTGGTGGTGGCCACGCGGCGCGGGCCGGTGCGGGTGCGGCGCGCGGACGTGCTGGCCGGCAAGGCCGTGCCCCCTCCCCCGCGCCGGCGCGGCGCGCCGCACGAGGCCGTGGGCGTGGAGGAGCTGGAGCTGGTGGCCGCCGAGCACTGGCGCCCCGACGAGCGCGAGGACCTCGGCGGCTGGCGGCTGCGGGCGGCCGGCGGGTTCACCGGCCGGGCGAACTCGGCGCTGGCGGTCGCCTCCCCCGGGGTGCCGCTGCCGCAGGCGCTGGCCGCGGTGGAGGCGTTCTACGCCCGGCGCGGCCTGCCGGCGCGGGTGGCCGTGCCGCACGCGGCCGGCGCCGACCCGCAGGGGGTGCCGGTGGCGCGCGAGCTGGCCAGGCGCGGCTGGGCGGTGCTCACCCCGACGCTGGTGCTGACCGCCGCCGTGCGCGCGCTGGCCGGGGCCGGCGCGGTGCCGCTGCCGCCGGGGTGCTCGGTGCTCCGCGCCGCGGAGCCGGACGAGGGGTGGCTGGAGGGGTGGCTGGAGGGCTGGCGCGACCCCGGCGGGGCCGCGCTGCCGGCGGCGGCGCGGCGGGTGCTGCTCTCCGCCGACGCGCAGGTGTTCGTGCGGGTGCTGGACGGCGGCGCCACCGTCGCGGTCGCGCGCGGGTCGGCCAGCCCGGGGTGGGTGGGGGTCTCGGCCGTGCGGGTCGCCCCCTCGCACCGCCGGCGCGGCCTGGCCCGCCGGCTGCTGGCGGAGGTGGCCGACTGGGGCCGCGCGCGCGGGGCGACCTCGGCGCACCTGCAGGTGGCCGAGGCGAGCGGCGGCGCGCGCGCCCTGTACGAGGGCGCCGGGTTCGGCGTGCACCACGCCTACCACTACCGGGTGCGCCCGGCGCCGTGACGGGCGGCGGGCGGTCCGCGCCCCCTCCCCCCGGAGGTGCGCGGACCGCGCCGCCCGCGCTCCCCGCCCTGCCGCGCTCCCCTCCGGGCGCGGCAGCGCGGGTCAGCCCCGGGTCGAGCCCGGGGACGTGCGGTGCACCGCGCCGTCGCGCAGGTCGACCACGCGCGGCGCGGCCGTGCCCGAGGCGGTGCCCGCGGCCGCGCCCGCGCCGGTGGCCGGGGCGGTGCGGCCGGCGGCGTCGTGGGCGGCCTGCGCGGCCTGCAGCACGTCGGTGATCTCGTGGCCGATCAGCTCGTGGCGCTCCAGCAGCGCGTCGCGCAGCGCGGCGACGAGGTGGCGGTGGCGGCCCAGCAGCTCGCGCACGGCCTCCTTGCGCTCGGAGAGCAGGTTCTCCACCATCCGGCGGCCCTCGGCGTCGCCCAGGACGCGCGAGACGAGGTTGCCGTCGGCCAGCGCGCCGTTCTGCACGGCGGTGAAGGAGATGAGGGTGCCGGCCATGCCGGCCGCGCCGACCATCTGCGCGGCCGTGGTGGTCGCCGCCTGCAGGTCGCCGGCCGGGCCGGTGGACACGTCGCCGAGGAAGAGCTCCTCGGCGACCTGCCCGCCGAAGGCGATCTCGATGAGGCCGGACAGCTCGGCGCGCGAGCGGGTGTAGACGTCCTCGGCGTCGCCGTGGGCGAGCAGGCCCAGGGCGGAGGCGCGCTTGACGATGGTGAGGACCTCCAGGCGCCGCTGCGGCGCCACGAGCCAGGCGACGGCGGCGTGGCCGGCCTCGTGGGTGGCGATGAGCCGCTCCTCGTGGGCGGTGTAGGCCACGGGCTGGCCCAGGCCGACCTCGGTGACCAGGCGGGCGTGCTCGACGTCCGCCCAGGACATGCCGTCCGCGTCGCGGCGCACGGCGTTGACGAGGGCCTCGTCCAGCAGGCTCTCGATCATCACCGGGCTGTAGCCGGTGGTGATGCCGGCGAGGGCGTCGCGGCGCTCGGGGTCGTCCAGCTGCGGCTCGTGCGCCTTGCGGGCCAGGAAGTGGTCGACCAGCTCGCGCCGGCCGGCCTTGTCGGGCAGGCCGAAGGCCAGGCGGCGGTCGAAGCGGCCCGGGCGCAGCAGGGCCGGGTCCAGGGCGTCGGCGCGGTTGGTCGCGGCGATGACGAGGACCTCGACGGGCTCGCTGCGCGGGCGGGACAGGCGCCGGTGCGCGGGCAGGAAGCGGTTGACGGCGTCGACCGCCCAGCCGTGCAGCCGCTCGCCGGCGGTGGGCTCGTCGAAGGACTGCATCTGCACGAGCAGCTCGTTGACCACGCCGCTGGAGCCCTCGGAGCTGGCCAGGCGCTCCACGCGCACGGCGGGCGCGGCGGCGCCGGCCGCGTCCAGGACCAGCCCGGTCAGGCCGCCGCAGCCGAGCAGGCCGGTGGCCGGGGCGGCGGGGGCGAGCGGGGCGGCGAGGGCGGTGGCGGCGGCCACGCCGCCGCGGGCGCCGGCGATGGCGTCGATCTCCTCGATGAAGCCGATGGCCCCGCCCTCGGCGCGGGCGGCGCGGCGCAGCGCACGGAAGTAGGAGCGGACCTTGCGGGCGGTGGCGCCGTACCACATGGACTGGAAGGAGGTGGCGGAGACGAAGAGGAACGGCACCCCCGCCTCGCGGGCCATCGCCTTGGCCATGTGGGTCTTGCCGGTGCCCGGGCCGCCCTCGAAGAGCAGGCCGCGGCGCGGGCGCCCGCCCATGTCGCGGCGGAAGCTGCGCGCGGACAGGAACAGGTCCAGGCTGCGCTCGACGTCCTCCTTGACGGGGGCCAGGCCCTTGACGTCGTCGAGGGTGACGTCGATCTGCTCGGGGCGGTAGACGACGTGCGGGGAGCGCCCGGAGAGCAGGGTCTGCCCGAGCAGGACCGCGATGAGGGCGGCGAAGAAGAGCCCGGACATCAGGTACAGCGGGTCCACGGCGGGCGGGGACGGCAGCAGCGGGCGGCCGGTGGCCAGGCGCGCGGCACCGGCGGCCGCCGCGACCAGCGCCAGGGCGGCCAGCGCGGCGGTGCGGCGCCGGCGGCGGCGCTCGCGCAGCCGGCCGACGTCCCCGGCGTCGCGGCCGGTGCGGCCGGTGCGGCGGGCGGTGCCCGCGGGCGTCCCGGTCCCGGTGCGCGGTGCCCCCTGCTGCTCGGCCACGGCCGCTCCTCCCCTCCGGCCCGGGAGGTGCGCCCGGGACCCTGGGTCCACCCAACCCCCGCACCGGGCGGGCGGGCACCCGCGGTGACCGGTTCGGGGGACCGGGTTCACCCGACCGGCGCAACGGAGCGTGACCGCGCCACCACCGGGCCGCCGGCGGGCGGGCCGCGGTGGTGGCGCGGTCCCCCGGGGTCGGTTCCCCGGGAGTGGCCCCTCAGGAGGTGGCGATGCCGGCGAACAGGTCGGTCTCGCGCCCGTCGGCGTCGAAGGGCCCGGCCGCCACGCCGTGCACGAGGCGGAAGTGCTCGCGGGTGCTCAGCGCCTGCGGCACCCCGTTGGACAGCCGCATCGCGGGCACCTCGGCGTCCAGGTCCAGCTCCACCTGGGTGGCGTGGGCGCGCAGCGCGGCGATCTTCGCGGGCACCTGCTCGGTGCCGTCGACGACGGTGGTGACCTGCTCGTCGGGCACGGCGACGCTGGGCAGCGGGCCGTCGGGGTCGGCGGCGCCGGCCGCGCCGGTGCCCGCCAGGCGGCGCAGCGCGGCGCGCACCTCGCTCAGCGGCTGCACGACCTCGTAGACCTTCGCCACCTGCCACGGCACCACGTCGCCCTCGCGCCCCTCGCGGCCCTGACCGGCCGCGAGCACCAGGGCGCGCGCGGTGGCCTCGGCCACGCGCACGTGGTCGGGGTGGCCGTAGCCGCCGCCGGGCTCGTAGGTGACCACGACCTGCGGGCGCACCTCGCGCACCACCTCGGCGATGCGCTCGGCGACCTCCTCGGGGTCGGCGGCGGTCAGCGCGCGCGGGTCGACGTCGTCGCCCGCGGCGGCGCGCCCCGGCTCCAGCCAGACCATGCCGGAGTCGCGGTACCCGCTGCCGTCGGGGCGGGTGAGGAAGCGGTGGTCCTCCACGCCCAGGGCCTCCATCGCGGTGGCGAGCTCGCCGGTGCGGTGCTCGCCGAGCTCGTCGGGCGTCAGGTGCGCCAGCCCGGGCGGGATGACCTCGCCCAGCTCCCCGCGGGTGGCGGTCAGCAGCACGACCTGCGCGCCGGCGTCGGCGTAGCGGGCCATGGTCAGGGCGGTGCCGATGCTCTCGTCGTCGGGGTGGGCGTGCACGAGCAGCAGCCGGTGCGGCTGGTCGAGGCTGTCCATCGACGCCAGCTCGGCGGGGTCCAGCTCGCTCGCGGCGTCGTCGACGAGGTCGGCGGCGATCTCCAGGGGGTCGCGGCCCGCGGTGGCGGCCCCGGCGGCGCCCTCGGGGGTGCCGTCGGGGTCCGCGGGGGGTTCGGGGATCGTCGTCATGCCCCAACCCTGTGCCGTGGCGGTGCCCGGTGCAAGGCACGTGATCGCGCCGGGGACCCGCCGGGACGCCGCGGGGCGGGCGACCCGGCGCCCGGGACGCCCG
>NZ_JBJLSG010000129.1:0-14229 GCF_050871925.1 Kineococcus gurbantunggutensis | reverse complement strand
CCCACCGCACGCGGTGGGGGCGCGGGCCGTCGTGCGTCCGGGGACCGGCCGGCGGGGCCGCGCACGCGGGAGCGGGCGGTGGAGCTGGCGGTGGAGCTGGCGGGAGAGCGGGCGGGGCGGCACCGGTCGCAGTTCGCCGGGCCGGGCCCGGTGCCAGGGGCTAGCGTGACGAGACGCTGCACTCCGCTGCCGACCTCGCACGGGTCGAACCCCCGGCCCACCGACCCCCGGAGCTCACGTGACCGCACCCCGCACCACCCCCGGCACCACCACCGCACCCCCCGCCTCCCGCCGCGCCCTGCTGGGCGCGGGCGCCGGCCTCACCGCCGCCGCGGGCCTGTCCGCCTGCAGCGGCTTCTCCACCGGGGGGTCCTCGGGCTCCTCCTCCAGCGCGCCGGACGAGCTCACCGTGATCACCTGGGCGAGCGACGCGGAGCGCCCCGCGTTCGAGAAGCTCGCCGCCGACTTCGCCGCGCAGGGCGGTCCCCGCGTGCGGCTGCAGGTGGTGCCGTACTCGGAGGTCCTCACCGCCGTCGACACGGCGCTGCGCACCGACAGCCCCCCGGACGTGTTCCGCGTCAGCTACACCGACGTGGCCGCGTACCGCGCGCAGGGCGTGCTGGCGAACCTGCCGGACACCGCCGAGCTGGAGCGGGCGTTCCTGCCGGCGTTCTGGAGCGCCGTCACCGACGACGAGGGCACCTTCGGCGTCCCCCACCACACCGACACCTCCATGGTGCTCGTCAACGACGAGGCGGTGGCCTCCGCGAGCCTGACCCTGCCGCGCACGCCGGAGGAGGCGTGGAGCTGGGAGCAGTTCGCCGACGCCGTGGGCCGGGTGCGGCCCACCCGCGCCGACACCTACGCCGTGGCGGTCAACTGGCAGAACGCCGGCGCCTTCCGCTGGCTGAACTTCGTCGACCAGGCCGGCGGGCGGCTGCTCACCGAGGACCTCGGCGCCGTGGCCGAGGACGACCCCGGGATGCTCAAGGCGCTGACCTTCAGCCGCGACCTGTTCCGCCAGGGCCTGACCCCGCCCAACGCCAACGCCCGCGGCCAGGCCGCCAGCGACCTCTTCCTCAACCAGACCGTCGCGATGTGCTTCGCCGGCGACTTCCTGCTCTCGGAGATCGAGGGCGGCGGCTTCGGCTACTCGGCCACCTTCCTGCCGCGCGACGTCAACGCCTCCGCCGACCTCGGCGGCAACGCCCTGGTGGCGGTGCAGGACAGCGCCAAGCGGGACGCCGCGCTGGACTTCCTGGCCTTCTGCGCCCAGGCGCAGCAGGTGGGGGAGTTCTGCGCCGCCGCGAGCGTGCTGCCCACCCGCAGCGACGTCGACCCCGCCGCCCTGGACTGGGTCGTGCGCCCGGACCTGATGGAGCTGTACGTGCAGCAGGCGCGCGAGATCCGCACCCCGCTGGTGGAGCAGGTCGTCGTGCCCAGCTTCAGCGCCATCAACACCCAGCTGCGCGACCGCCTCGACGAGGCGTTCCTCGGCTCCGACGACGACGCCACCGCCCTGCGCAAGATCACCGACGGCGTGCAGTCGGTGATCGACGCGTGAGCGTCGCCGGTGTCGCGGCCGGCCGCGCCGCCGGCCGGACCCGCAGGCCGGTGCGCCGCTGGGCCACCTCCTACGCGCTGCTGACCCCGGCCCTGCTGCTGTTCGGGGTGTTCGTGCTCTACCCGCTGGTGCAGGCGGTGCGCATCTCGATGACGAACTCCACCGGCATCGGGCAGCCGGAGTTCACCGGCCTGGCCAACTACGCGCGCATGGCCCGCGACCCGGTCTTCTGGCGCGCGGCGGGCAACACCGGCCTGCTGGCGCTGGTGTCCGTGCCCACCAGCGTGGCCGCCGGCTTCGGCATCGCGCTGCTGCTGCGCGACCGGCTGCCCGGGCGCGGGCTGTTCCGGGCGCTGTTCCTGGCGCCGTACGTGCTCTCCGGCGTGGTCGTGGCCATGGCGGGCCGGTGGATCTTCGACCAGAACGTCGGCATCGTCGACCGCACCCTCACCGCGCTGGGCCTGCCCGCCCCCGACTGGCAGTCCGACGGCGGGGCCGCGGCGCTGTCGGTGTTCGTGGTGCTGTTCTGGGCGCGCACCGGCCTGGTGGTGGTGCTCTACCTCAGCGCGCTGCAGGGCCTGGACCGCGACGTGCTGGAGGCCGCCGAGCTCGACGGCGCCTCCCGCTGGCAGCGCGTGCGGCACGTGAGCTGGCCGCTGCTGCGGCCCACGACGTTCTTCGTGGTGGTGCTCATGGTCATCGAGGTCTTCCAGACCTTCGACGTGGTGCGCGTCATGACGGCCGGCGGCCCGGCCGGCGCCACGGAGATCCTCGTCACCTACGCGTACGCGCAGGGCTTCCAGGCCCGCGCCGAGGGGTACGGCTCGGCGATCGGCGTGGTCGTCTTCGCCGTCATCCTCGCCGCCACCGTGCTGTCCTGGCGCGCCCAGCGCGACGCGGAGGAGGTCGCGTGAGCGCGCAGGTGCGCGAGGGCTCGCGCCTGTCGGTGTCCGCGCCCGCGGCCGCGCCGGGGCGGCGGCGCCCGCGCTGGCCGCGGCTGGTGGTCGTCGTGCTCCTGGCGCTGGTGTGGGTCTTCCCGCTGTACTGGATGCTCGTCACGGCGCTGTCCTCGCGCTCGGACCTGGCCGCCGGGCGGGTGGGCCTGCTGCCCACGTCCGTGGACCTCGACGCCTTCCGCCGCGTCCTGGTCGACTTCCCACTGCTGCAGTGGGTGTCGAACTCCGCCGCGATCGCCGTGGTGGCCGTCGTGCTCACCGTCGTCGTCGACGTCCTGGCCGGCTTCGTGCTCGCCAAGCACCGCTTCCCCGGCCGCTCGGTGGTCTTCTTCTGCATCCTGGCCACCCTGATGATCCCGGTGCAGACGCTGCTCGTGCCGCAGTTCGACCTGGTCAACGACCTGGGCTGGATCAACTCCTACTGGGCGGTCATCGTGCCGCGCTCGGCGGAGGCGTTCGGCGTCTTCCTGGCCCGGCAGTACTTCCTGTCCCTGCCCGACGAGCTGCTGGAGGCCGCCCAGCTCGACGGCGCCGGGCAGCTGCGCACGCTGGTCTCGATCGTCCTGCCGCTGGCGCGCCCGCTGGTCGCGGTCCTGGTCGTCATGACCTTCATGTACCGCTGGAACGAGTTCGCCTGGCCGCTGGTGGCGCTGCGCGTGCCGGAGCTGTACACGCTGCCGGTGGGCCTGTCGTTCCTGCAGAACCAGTACACGACGGACTACCCGGCCCTCATGGCCGGGGCGCTGCTGTCGGCGCTGCCGGTGCTGGTGCTCTTCGGCCTCGCCCAGCGGCAGTTCGTCGCCGGCCTGGCCCGCAGCGGCCTGCGCTGAGGCGCGGGGCTCACGCCAGGCGCTGCAGCACCGCGTTGGAGGTGACCAGCCGCACGCCCGCGGCGGCCACGGCCGCGTCGCCCGGGGCGTGCGCCTCGTGCGGGGTGCCGCCCAGCCACGCCCACGTCGCCGGGGTGCGCCCGCACGCCTGCCGCAGCCGCTCCAGCGGCTCCAGCACCTCGCGCTCCACCTCCCCGGGGGTGCGCACCGCGGCGCTGGCGGCGTGGGTGGCGGTGTGCCCGCACACCTCGTGGTCGGCGGCCAGCGCGGCCAGGTCGTCCCACGTCATCGCCAGCCGCTCGCCCTCTCGCGCGTCCAGCACCCCGTAGGAGTGGCGCACGGCGAACTCGCGCTGCGCGCTCGCCGGGGCGTCCAGGAACGCCGTGGGCGGGTAGAACCAGCCCACCAGGCCGGTCTCGGCCAGCAGCGGCGCGGCGACGTCCACGGCCGAGGCGAAGCCGTCGTAGAAGGCGGGCACGATCCCGGGGCGGGTGCTGGCCCAGCGGCCGGTGTCGAGGAAGGTGTGCACGTCGGCGGCGGTGACCGGCGCGAAGCGCTCGGCGTAGCCGGTCAGCTCCGCGCGCAGCCGCTCGCGGTGCGAGCGCGGGGTGTCGTGGAAGTTGACCACCCGCAGCAGCCGCCCGCCGGCCACGGCGTCCAGCACGCGCGCCGCCTCGGCGCGCCGCTGCGGCCAGGAGGGGCGCACCCAGCCGTCGGGGCGCCAGGCGGCCAGGGACGGCGCGGGCTCGCCGGGCGCGGTGGGCGGGGCGGGCGCGGCCGGCTCCGGGCGCACGTCGAGGTCGGCGAGCACGGTCAGGGCGTCCTGCACGCTGACGTCGGGGTCGGCGGCCGCCAGGACCTCCCAGCAGCGCCGCAGCCGCCGGGCCAGCACCGGCCCGTCCGCCCCCGGGTCCCCGCCGACCGGGCCCGCGCCCCGCGCGCCGGCGGCGTCCTCCAGGGCCAGCACCACCGCCACGCCGGCGCGCTCCTCGTCCTCCGCGGCCAGGGCCAGCGCCGCGGCCAGCACCTCCCCGCGCGCGGGCAGCCCGCTCGCGCCCGCCTCGCCGGTCCCGCCGGTCCCGTCGCTCTCGTCGCTCCTGCCGGGCGCCGGGGCCCCGGCGCTCACGGGCGCCCGCCGCGGCCCTCGAGGAGCTGCCGCGCCAGTCCGGCCTCCTCGGGGAAGACCATGACGCGCGGGCCCTCGGTGGTGGGGGCCAGGGTGGCGCGGATGCCCGCGTCGAGCAGCGTGCGGCGCTGCACCTCGGCCTCCACGAACGTGGCCGGGGCCGAGACCACCTCCAGCAGGCCGTACTCGCTGCTGTCGCCGCGGCTGGGGCGCCGCTCCACCAGGGAGCGGCCGCGGGAGAACGTCCAGCGCAGCAGCAGCGCGAGCACCGCCACCACCAGCAGGGCGATGATCGGTCCCACCGCGTAGTAGTAGCCGCCGAAGGTCACCCGGTCAGTGTCCCCGCCGTGTCCAGCGCTGCTCGGGCGGGCCGGGCGACCGGGCGGGGCACCGCCGGGGGCACCGCCGGGAGCACCGCCCGGGGTCGGTTGGTGACGGCAGGTCACCGTTCGGGAACGGCGCGCTCGTTCCCGCCCCCGCAACTGCGTTGCGTGGCAGAGTCGGCACACAGGGTGTCCTGATCGTGCGGCTGCGCGGTGCAACCGGACGGGGGCCCCCTGCGTCCTAGCCGGTGACCAGACCGGCGTCCTCGGGGGAGGAACACATGGCGATCCAGGTCGCGACAAGGAGGGCGGCGCCCAGCGCCGCGGACGACGTGGCGGCGCGGCGCGCTGCCCGCACCGCCCCACCGGGCGGAGCCACGGTCGTCGAGGAGGAACCCGGCAGGCTCGTGCGCGTGTCCGGCCGGCTCGACGTGCACTCGGTGCCGGAGGTGCGCGCCGCCCTGCACGCCGCGGTCGACCGCGGCAGCGGGCGGCTGGTGGTGAACGTCGACGGCGTCGTCGTCGCCGACGCCACCGGCCTGGGCGTGCTCGTCGGCGCCCACCGGCGGGCGCAGCGGGCCGGGCGCGAGCTGGTGCTGCGGGACGTGCCGCTGCCGGCGCTGCGCCTGGTGCGCGTCACCCGCCTGCACCGCGTGCTGCACCTCGACGACGGGGCCGCCGGCGCCGGCGGGCCGCACCCGGCGGTGGCGCGGCTGCGCCCGCGGGCTCAGAACAGGCGCGTGGAGACGTCGTCCACGCCCCGCAGGGCGTCGTAGTCGAGCGTCACGCACCGGATGCCGCGGTCGGTGGCCAGCGTGCGCGCCTGGGGCTTGATCTCCTGGGCGGCGAACACGCCGGCCACCGGCCGCAGCTGCGGGTCGCGGTTGAGCAGCTCCAGGTAGCGGGTGAGCTGCTCCACGCCGTCGATGTCGCCGCGCCGCTTGATCTCCACCGCCACGGTGCCGCCGCCGCCGTCGCGGGCGAGGATGTCCACCGGGCCGATGGCCGTGGGGTACTCGCGGCGCACGAGCCGGTAGCCCTCGCCCAGGGTGCCGATGTGCTCGGCCAGCAGCTTCTGCAGGTGCGCCTCGACGCCGTCCTTGACCAGCCCGGGGTCCACGCCCAGCTCGTGGCTGGAGTCGTGCAGCACCTCGTGCACCGAGACCACGAGCCGGTCGTCGCTCTTGAGGTGCTGCACCGTCCACGTCTCCACGACGCCCTCGGCGTCGTCCTCGCCGGCGGGCGCCACGGTCAGCCGGGCCGGCGGGCTCATCCAGTTCAGCGGCTTGTAGGAACCGCCGTCGGAGTGCACGAGCACGCTGCCGTCGGCCTTGACCAGCAGCAGGCGGGTCGCCAGCGGCAGGTGCGCCGACAGGCGCCCCGCGTAGTCGACGGAGCAGCGGGCGATGACCAGGCGCACGAGGGGGCAGCCTACGGGCTGGAGCGCGCCCGGCCGCGCCCCTCCCGCCTGGCCCCCGGAAGGGGGCGTAACGAAAACCCGGCGGGCAGCGTTCGAGCAGGTGCACCGGGCGCGCCACGGTGGTGTGGAGGGGACTCCGCCGCGGCGGCGCCCGGTCGGGCGTCCGGCCCCCCGCGTCGGGGCGTGCGCCCCCGGCGGCGCCGGCGCCGGCCGGCGGGGACACTGGGGTCGTGCCCCGCTCGAACCGCCGCCGCCCCGACCCGCCCGCGCGCGGCGTGCCCGGCCGCGGCGTGGACCGCACCGTGGACGGCCCCGACGGCTCCTGGGTGGTGCGGCAGCTGCGCGGCGGCACCTCCACCAAGACGTACCGCTGCCCCGGCTGCGCGCAGGAGATCCCGCCCGGCGTCCCGCACGTCGTCGTCTGGCCCTCGCACGGCACCTTCAGCCCCGGCGACGGCGTCAGCGAGCGCCGGCACTGGCACCCGGCCTGCTTCGACGCCCGCAGCCGCCGCTGGCCGCGCTGAGCGCACCGGCCCGCCGGCCCGCGCCGCCCACCGACCCGGCTCGGCCCACCGCCCCGGCTCGGCCGGGCGCCCGCGCCCGCACTACCGTCGCCGGGTGACCGGAACCCCCACCGCACCGCACCCCGGGGCGGACGCCGCCGCCCGCCCCCGGCACGACACCGCCGCCCGCGGGTTCGCCAGCGACAACGCCGCCGGCATGCACCCGGAGGTCCTCGCCGCCCTCGTCGCCGCCAACGGCGGGCACGTCGGCAGCTACGGCACCGACCCCTACACCGCGGCCCTGGAGGAGGTCCTGCGCGGGCACTTCGGGCCCGGCGCGCGCTCGGCGGTGCTGCTCACCGGCACCGGCGCCAACGTCGTCGCCCTGCAGGCACTGACGCAGCGCTGGGAGTCGGTGCTGTGCTCCGCCGAGGCGCACGTCCTGCACGACGAGGGCGGTGCGCTGGAGCACGTCGGCGGCACCAAGCTGATCCAGCTGCCCACCGCCGACGGCCTGGTGGACCCGGCCGACCTCGAGCGCGCCGTGCGGCGCGCGCAGGGGCCCATGGCCGCCCCCGTCGGGGCGCTGACGCTGACGCAGAGCACCGAGCTGGGCACGGTGTACTCCGCCGAGCACCTGCGCGAGCTGGTCACCGTCGCCCACGGCCTGGGCGTGCGCGTGCACGTCGACGGCGCCCGCCTGGCCAACGCCGCCGTCGCGCTGGGCCTGGGCCTGGGGGAGCTGACCACCCACCTGGGCGTGGACGCCGTCTCGCTGGGCGGCACGAAGAACGGCGGCGGCCTGGCCGAGGTCGTCGTCGTGCGCTCGCCGGAGGCGGCCCCCGGTCTGGAGCGGCTGCGCAAGCAGTCCCTGCAGCTGGCCTCCAAGGCGCGCTTCGTCTCCGCGCAGCTGCTGGCCCTGTTCGAGGACGACCTGTGGCTGCGCAACGCCGCGGCCGCCAACGCCGCGGCCGCCCTGCTGGCGCGCGGCGTGGAGGAGCTGGGCTCGCGGGCGCGCACCACGCGCCCGGTGCGGGCCAACGCCGTCTTCGCCGCGCTGCCCGAGGCGGTCGCCGATCGCGCCGCCGCCCGCGTGCCGTTCCACGTGTGGGACGCGCACCACGCCCCCGGCCAGGTCGAGGTCCGCTTCGTGGCCAGCTTCGACACCACCGGCGGCGACGTGGCCGGGTTGCTCGGCGTGCTGCGCGAGGAGCTGGCCCGGTGAGCCCGGTGGGCCCGGTGGGCCCGGTGGGCGCGCAGCCCGCGGCCGGCGGCGAGCCGGTGGAGGTGCGCGGGGACCTCGTGCTGCCCGCCCGCCGCGAGGACGTGGAGCTGCACACCGCCGACGGCCTCACCCTCGTCGGCGAGCTGGCCCTGCCCGCCGAGCGCGACCCGGTCGCCACGCTGGTGACGCTGCACCCGCTGCCCACCGCCGGCGGGTTCATGGACAGCCACGTGCTGCGCAAGGCCTCCTACCGCCTGCCCGCCCTGGCCGACCTGGCCGTGCTGCGCTTCAACACCCGCGGCACCTCCAGCCCGCGCGGCACCAGCGGAGGGGTCTTCGACGCCGGCGGCGCCGAGCGCTTCGACGTGGCGGCCGCCCTGGAGCTGGTGGAGTTCCGCGAGCTGCCGCGCGTGTGGCTGCTGGGCTGGTCCTTCGGCACCGACCTGGCGCTGGTGCACGGGCGCGACCCGCTGGTGGAGGGGCTGGTCCTGCTCTCCCCGCCGCTGCGCTGGTCCACCCCGGAGGACCTGCGCGCCTGGGGCGAGCTGGGCCGGCCGGTCACCGCGCTGGTGCCCGAGCTCGACGACTTCCTGCGCCCGCCCGAGGCGCGCGAGCGCTTCGCGGCGCTGCCGCAGGCGGAGGTCGTCGGGGTGGAGGGCGCCAAGCACCTGTGGGTGGGGGAGAACGCGGTGCGCCGGGTGCTCGACGAGGTCGTCGCCCGGGTGAACCCGGCCAGGGCCCCGCTGCCGACGACGTGGCCGCCGGCCTGAGCCGCGCCCCCGGCGCCCTCCGCACCCCCCGCACGCACCGGGGGCCGGCGCCCCGGGCGGGGTGCCGGCCCCCGGCGGGAGCGGTGCGCCTCAGCCGACGGCGGAGGCGCGCTCGTCCGCCTCGCGCGCCCCGCTGAGGTCGACGACCCGCGCGCCGTCGTCGTGGCCCTCGTCGCCGGCCTGGCCCGGCACGACGGGCGCCAGGCCCAGCAGGCCGCGCAGGTCGTCGAGGTGCTCGGTGATCTCGTCGCGCTGGTGCATGAGCTCGTCGACCTCCGACTGCGCCGAGGCGCGGCTGCGCTCGGCCTGCTCGCGGGCGGTGTCGAGCATCCGCTGCGAGCGCTCGCGCGCGTCGCTCAGCAGCGCGTCGGCCTCGGAGCGGGCCGTCTCCGCGCGCAGCGCGGCCTGTGCCAGCGCCTCGGCGCGGATGGACTCGGCCGCCTCGGCGGCCTGCTGGGCGCGCTCCTCGGCCTCGGCGGCGCGCTGCTCGGCCTCGGCGATGCGGGCGGCGGTGCGGGCCGCGGCGACCTCCAGGCGCTGGCGGTCCTCCTCGGCGGCGCGCTCGCGCGCGGCGGCCAGGGCCAGCTCCTGCTCGCGCACGGCCGCCTCGGTGCCGGTGCGCAGCTCGAGCGTCTCGCGCTCGGCCTGCGCGCGCAGCGCGGCCGCGGTGCGCTCGGCGGCGGCGACGGCCTCGGAGGTCTCGTGGTCGGCCTGCGCGCGCAGGTTGGCGGCTTCCCGCTCGGCGGCCGCGGTGGTCTCGGCGGCGCTGCGGCGGGCGCCGTCCAGCAGTCCGTCGGCCTCCGCGCGGGCGCGGGCGACGATCTCGGCGGCGTCGCGGGTGGCGGCGTCGGTGCGGCTGCGGGCCTCCTCGTCGGCGCGCGTGCGCGTCTCCAGCGCCTCGGCGCGGGCCTCTTCGCGCAGCCGGTCCGCGTCGCGGCGGGCCGAGCGCAGGATCTCGCCGGACTGGTCCTCGGCCAGGCGCAGCAGCTTCTCCATGCGCGCGCCGAGGCCGGAGTAGGTGGGCTTGTCGTGCTCGCGCAGCTCCTTCTGGGCCTGGCTGAGCTCGGCGGCCACGCGCAGGGCGCGGGCGTCGCTCTCCTCCACGCGGGCCCGGGCCTCGCGCAGGGCCTCCTCCAGGTGCTGCAACCGGGCTTCGACCTGACCGCGGTCGTAACCGCGCACGACGACGTTGAACGCGTCGTGGGACTCGCTGGACACCGGCGGACCTCCGGAGCGGTTGGGGGACGGGCAGGGCGCGGCCGGCGGTGCGTCGCGCGGCGCGGTCGCGTGCAGCAGCGTAGTCGCGCGGGCGGCCCGGGCCCGTCAGGACCGCGGGCCGGACGTGTCGGCGGCGTGGCGCCGGCGTGGAGGTCCTGCACCGGCGGCCCGCGCGGCGCCGGGGAGGCGCGCGGTGCCGGCGGCGCCTAGCGTGGGGCGCGTGCTCGTCGCCTTCTCCGTGTCCCCCTCCGGCGGCCCCGCGCCCGAGGGCGCCCCGTCGGACTCGGTGAGCGCCGCCGTCGCCGACGCGGTGCTCGTCGTGCGCTCCTCGGGCCTGCCGCACCGCACCGACGCGATGTTCACCACGGTGGAGGGCACCTGGGAGCAGTGCATGGACGTGGTGCGCCGCGCGTGCGAGGCGGTGGGCCGGCACGGCCCGCGCGTGTCGCTGGTGCTCAAGGCGGACATCCGCCCGGGCCACGAGGGCGAGCTGACGGGCAAGCTGGAGCGGCTGGAGGCCGCCGTGGAGCGCGCGCAGGGCGAGGCCGGCCGCGGGCAGTGACCCGCTGGGCCCGGTGACCCGCTGGGCCCGCTGGACCCGGTGGGCCCGCGGCCGACCGGGGCGCCTCAGCGGCGCCGGGTACCGTCCACGGACCAGCGGCCGGCGCCGGTGAAGAGCAGCAGCAGGCCGATGCCGCCGAGCAGCAGCGCGTTCTCGCCGTTGACCTGACCCTGCACGAGGAAGCCCTGCGGGGCGTGCACGAGCAGCCAGATCCCGGCCATCTGCAGGGCGAGCAGGCCGCCGGCGACGCGGGTGAGCAGGCCCAGCAGGAGCAGGCCGCCCAGGCCCACCTCGCCGAGGATCACCAGCCAGCCCGCCACGTCGGGGGCGGGCACGCCGAGGCCGGCGGCCATCCCGGTCGCGCCGGCGGGGTCCTGCAGCTTGGGGACGCCGTGCACGAGCAGCAGCGCGCCGGCGACGAGGCGCACGAGGAGCAGGCCCGCGCTGGTGGGGGCCGGGGTCCGGGCGGCGCGGGCGGCGTCGCGGGCGGTGGGGGTGGCGGTGGGGGCGCTGGTGGTCACGAGATCGGTCCTCTGCGGTCGGGAGGGGGGCCCGGCGGGCCCTTCGGACGGGCGCGAGGTGTCGCGGCCTGCGGCGGCGGGAGAGCCGCCTTCTTGAAGGAGCAAATGTTGCCTCTTCAAGGATTGCGGCATCCCGCCGTCCCGTCAACGGGGTCGCGCCGCGGGCGGTTCAGCGCCTGCGCGCACCCGTCGCGGTGCACGCCCCCGCCGGCGACGTGCGTAGGGTGTCGCCCCGACCCCACGACCCCCCGGAGGACCACGGTGCGACGCGCGCTCGCCTGGCTGCTGCTGCTGGCCGGTCTCGGCTGCGCCGCCGCCGGCGCCCTCGTGCTCACCGTCCTGGCCCCGCCGCGCACCCTCACCGTCCCCGCGGCGCCGGCCGCCGGCTCGGTGGCCCTCGTCACCGCCCCCGGCCTGCTCGACCTGACCGGCCCCTCGGCCACCGTCCGCGCCCGCGCGGCCGGCGGCGGGGCCGTCTTCGTCGGCGTGGCCACCGCCGAGGACGCCCGGGCGTGGGTGGACGGCGCGGCCCGCACCGAGGTCACCGGCGTGGGCGGCTCCCTCGACGAGCCCGCCGCCCGCACGGCCGCCGCCGGCTCCGGTCCCGCCGCCGACCCGCGCGCCGCCGACGTCTGGATCGCCAGCGCCGACGGCGCCGGCAGCGCCCAGCTGACCTGGGACACCGCCTCCGACGCCGCGCTCGCGGCCGCCGGCGGGGCCGTGGCCGTGGTGACCACCGACGGCACCTCCGCCGCCCCCGCGCAGGTGGAGCTGTCCTGGCGGCTGAGCGCCGACGCCGCCCGCCACCCCGCCGGCACGCCCCTGGTGGCCGGCGGCGCCGCGCTGGCCGTGCTCGGCCTGCTCGGCCTGCTGCTGCACCGGCGCGCCCCGCGCCGCCGCACCCCCGGCGGCCCCACCGGCAGCACCCCCGACCGCACGCCCGACCGGACGCCCGAGAGCCCCGCCGGGGCCGGGGAGGAGCCCGCGTGACGCGCCCGCCCGCCCGCACCCTCGCGCTCGCCGCCGCGTGCGCGGCCCTGCTGGCCCTGCCCGCCTGCGCCCGGCTGCCGGCCCCGGCCGCCCCGCCCGCGGCGGGCCCCGGCGGGCAGGCGCCGCTGGTGGTGCAGCCGCAGCAGGCCGCGCGCATCGCCGCGGCGGCCACCGGGCCGCTGGCCGCGGCCGCCGACCCGGCCACCGCCGACCTCGACGCGCTGGCCGCGCGCACCACCGGTCCCGAGCTGGACCTGCGCCGCGCGGCCGCGACCATCGCCGCGGCCGGCGCCACGCCCCCGGCGGCCGGCGCCGACGACCTCGACGCGCTCTCCTCGGTCCTGCCGCGCCAGGAGGGCTGGCCGCGCTGGTTCCTCACCGTCACCGAGCCCGGCGCCGACCGCAAGCCCTCGGTGGTGGTGCTGCGCTCGGCCTCCGCGCGCGAGCCGTACCGGGTGTGGGCCACGCCCTCGCTGCTGCCGGGCGCCAGCCTGCCCACCACCGGCGCCCCCGCCGACGGCGCCGCCGTCGTGGCCGCCGACGAGGACGCCAACCTGCCGATGAGCCCGCGGGCGGCCGCCGAGCGCTACGCCGACGTGCTGCTGCGCGGCGACGACAGCGCCTTCGCCGACCAGTTCGCCCCCGACGCCTACCGCGCCGGCGTCGTGGGCTCGACCGAGCAGCAGACCAGCGCGCTGGAGGGCTCCGGCGGCTCGCTGACCCAGGAGCGCACCCCGCTGCCGGACCCGGTGCTCGCGGTGCGCACCCGCGACGGCGGCGCGCTGGTGGTGGCCGGCTACCGCTCCTCGGTGACGGCCTCCGGGCCCGAGGGCGGGCGCCCCGGGCGGCTGCAGGAGGCGGCCGCGGCGCTGGCCGGGCGCACGGACGTCACCTCCGTGACCACCGTGGTGGAGGAGGTCGTGGTCCTGGCCTTGCCGCCGGGGCGCGGGCCCGTCTCCGTCGTGGCCGTGCAGAGCGGGCCCGTCGAGGTCCGCGTCCCCTGAGCGCCCCCGGGCGCCCTCCGGGGCGTCCCCGCGGCCGTCCCGGGCGGGCCCGGGTGCCCTGCGGCGCGGGAGCGCCTGCGTGAGAGGCTGACCGCCATGACTCAACCGACGCCCCCCGGTGCGGGGCTGAACCTGCGCGGGGCGGTGGACCTCGGGGCGCTGGCGGCCCGCAACTCCCGCCGCGAGGAGGTCGCGCGCCGCGCCGCCGCCGACCCCGCCGCCGTGCAGCAGGCCTCGCCGTTCGTCGTGGACGTCACCGAGGACTCCTTCACCGAGGTCGTGCAGTCGTCGGTGAGCTTCCCCGTCGTGCTGAACCTGTGGGCCGAGGGGTACGACACCGGCTCCGAGGTGCTCGCGCAGCTGGCGGACGAGTTCGCCGGGCGCTTCCTGCTGGGCCGCATCGACGCCCAGGCCGAGCCGGCGCTGGCGCAGTCCCTGGTGCAGTCGCTGCAGGCGCGCGCGATCCCGCTGGTGGCCGCCATCGTCAAGGGGCAGCCGCTGCCGCTGTTCACCGGCTCCTACCCCACCGCGGAGGAGGCCCGCCCGCTGCTGGAGGAGGTCCTGCGCGTGGCCGAGGCCAACGGCGTCACCGGCCGCGTGCCCGGCGAGGCGCCCGCCGCGGCGGCGGAGGGGGCCGCCGAGGCCGAGCCGCCGCTGCCGCCGCTGCACGCGCAGGCGCAGGCCGCCGCGGAGGCCGGCGACCTGGACGCCGCCGCGGCCGCCTGGCAGAAGGCGCTGGCGAGCGACCCGCGCGACACCGCGGCCGCCGAGGGCCTGGCGCGCGTGGGCGTGC
Source organism: Kineococcus gurbantunggutensis (assembly GCF_050871925.1). Taxonomy (NCBI): domain Bacteria; kingdom Bacillati; phylum Actinomycetota; class Actinomycetes; order Kineosporiales; family Kineosporiaceae; genus Kineococcus; species Kineococcus gurbantunggutensis. The sequence goes on along the minus strand of NZ_JBJLSG010000129.1, from coordinate 424 downwards.
TGCGCCGCCTGCGCGGGGTGGACGCCCCCGCGGCGCGCGCCGCCGCGGCCGACGCCCCCGACGACGTCGCCGCCCAGCTCGTCGTGGCGGACCTCGACCTCGTCGGCGGCCACGTCGAGGACGCCTTCGAGCGGCTGCTGCGCATCGTGCGCGCCACCGCCGGCGAGGACCGCGACGCCGCCCGCACCCACCTGCTGGAGCTGTTCTCGGTGGTGGGGTCCGCGGACCCGCGCGTGGCCCGGGCGCGCACCGCGCTCTCGCGCGCGCTGTTCTGAGCCGCCACCCGACACGGCCACCGTCCGGCGCGGTCCCGGGACCGCGCCGGGCGCGCGGCCGAGGATCGCGCCCGTGAGCACCGAGGCGAGGACCGCGTGCACCGGCGGGGGCGCGCAGCCGCGCCGCGCGCCCTCCGCCCGGGGGGTCG